>NZ_MBST01000008.1:0-237584 GCF_001695865.1 Ensifer sp. LC384 | reverse complement strand
CGCATTGTGACTGGCCAGGCTGTGCGCAAAAGCCGAAATGGCGTGGAACGCATGAAAACAATGTGGTCACGGGTACCGCCGGCGCTGCAATTGCTGCAGGTCTTTCGCGCTGCTACCGGCCGTCAAATGCGCAGAAGTCCGGATGGTGGGATCATCGTCAAATCAGCAGTCGCTGTCTTTGGTTGATAAAGGCCCGATACATTATGCGACTTTGGACGTCCAGAACGAGAACATTCATCGAAAATCGGATGCTCTTCCAAGGCGCACAAACGGAAATGGCCGCGGAAATCCACGACCATTTCGCATCATCGGTGCACACGCTCTAGGAGTTAGACAGCCTCCTCAAATGCTGCTGAAAAAACAGCTTCAAATCACGGAAGCTGTCAAAGCCAAGGACGGTGGCTAGACGTGTAACCGTAGTCGGTGAGACGGAGCAGGCGACCGCGACCGAGCGGGCGCTGCCAAAGGCAACAAGGTCCGGCTTTGCCAGTGCCGTTCGGGCAACCCGCTCAAGCTGCTTCGAAAGTTTGAGAGTCCTGCATGCGCACATACCCCTAAGTTCCGTTACATCACCAGGACGTCTCGTCGCCTCTTTCGCTTTCATGACCGTGTCTCCAAAGTCGTTTCTTATTTCAGCGATACAGGCGCCTTCCTCTCGACGGACTCGATGCAGGCAAGGGCAATCGCGAGTGCATTACGCGCGTCAGCCCCGCCCGGACCTTCAGTCATTTCGCCGCGACGAACGGCTCTCACGAAGGAAGCAAGCTGCGCCGTGTACCCGTGAACGAAGTGCTCTGTGTCACGACGCCAGGTATCGTTGGAGGTACCGTTCTTGTCGAACAGCGTCATGCTTGAGCGGCGCACGTCCCCCATCGTCACCATGCCACCGGAACCGAAGACCTCGCCACGGATGTCATAACCATACATTGCGCAGAAGTTCGCCTCGGCGACGGCAATCGAGCCGTTGTCGAAGCGGATAGTGACGACCGCAGTGTCGTGGAAGCCCTTTTCGCGGAAATCCGGCCGCACAAGCGCGTCGGCAACGGCCATGACCTCGATCGGCTTCGCATTCGGGTTCAGCCAAAGCAGCGTGTCGAAATCGTGGATCAGCGTTTCGTAGAAGATCGTCCATTGCGGGATCTTGGCGGGGTCGGCACCAAACGGACCGGGATCGCGGGTCAGCGAGCGCAGGAGTTGCGGCGCCCCGATCTTGCCGGCATCGATCGCGGCACGTCCTTCCGTGAAGGCTTGATCCCAACGCCGGTTGAAGCCAACCTGGAGTGGCACACCGGCGGCGCGAGCAGCAGCGATTGCCCGGTCGGCCTCCTCAAGGGTCAGCGCCATCGGCTTCTCGCAGAAGATCGCCTTGCCGGCCTCGGCCGCATGCACGAGGACATTGGTGTGGAACCGTGCCGGTGTGGCGATGATGACGGCATCGAGATCCGGGCGGGCAAGGAGGTCTGTGACGTCGGTGTAGGAGCTTTCGACGTCGAGCTTGCCGGCGAGCGCGGCGGCAGCCCCTGGTGCAGGATCCGCTATGGCGACGAGTTCGGCATCGACGAGGCGACGCGCGACGGTCTCACCGTGGAAGGAACCGATGCGACCGGCGCCGATGAGGCCGACATTGACGGGTTTGTTCTTGGGCATGGGTTTGATCCTGTCGAAGTTTAAGAATGTCAGATGGTGAATGCTGCGCGAAAGGCGTCGAGCGCCACTTCAGGGTCGCCGGCGGCCCAGGCCTCCATACCGACCGGGCCGGAATAGCCCATGGCGTCCAGCGCTTTTGCGATGCCGTTCCAGTTGACCTCGCCGGTTCCGGGCTCAAAGCGACCCGGCACATCGGCCACCTGGATCTCACCAATCCAGGGCAGGCACTTGCGGCAGAGTTCGATCAGGTTTCCCTCGCCAATCTGCGCGTGGTAGAGATCGAGATTGAGACGAAGACGCGGGTGGTTGACGCTGGAGACCAGCGCCAGAGTGTCTTCAGCGCGACCGAAGGGGACGCCAGGGTGGTCGACCGGGAGGTTGAGGTTCTCGAGCGTGAAGGTGACGCCTTCCTCTTCAGCCATCTCCACGACGCGGCAGAGCGTGTCGCGTGCCTTCAGCCACATGGCGCCCGTGACGACCTCGACGGGCTGTACCGGCAGGCCTCTGTCTCCAAGGCCCGTGCCGTGAAGATTGAGCCGCTGGACGCCGAGACGCTTTCCGACTTGCGCGGTCTCGCGCGCTGTTCTCAAAAGCACCGCCGCACCCTCGTCATCCGTGAGGCGACCGGTGAGGTAGCCGTTCATGATCGTGAAGGTTGCGCCGGTCGCTTCCAGCTTATCGAGATCATGCTCCGGCCAGTTCCAGAGGCCGACGCCGAAACCCATTTCCTTAAGGCGCGACGCGCGCCACTCGATCGGTTTGTCCCGCCAGAGCATTTCCGCGCAGGCTGCCAGTGGGAAGGGAGAAGTCTTGGGCACACTCATGGTGGGTTCCATACTTTGGACATGACGATGGGTGGAGCGGCGCGAAAGGCGGCGCACCGACAGACTGGAAAGTGAATTCGATCAGATCGTTCCGCCGAGCTCTTCCGACAGGGATTGCAACTCCTTGCCGCCAGCCATCAGGTGCTGGAGCTCGTCGATGCCGATCGCGTCCTTCGTATAGGTGCCGAGCGTCTTGCCGCGATTGAGCACCGTGAAGCGGTTGCCGACCGCATAGGCGTGGCGAACATTGTGGGTGATGAAGATCACGCCGAGGCCCTTGGCGCGGACCTGGTTGATGTACTTCAACACCATCGAGGTCTGGGCCACGCCGAGGGCCGACGTCGGTTCGTCGAGGATCAGCACCTTTGCGCCGAAATAGACCGCGCGGGCGATCGCCACGCACTGCCGCTCGCCGCCCGAAAGCGTGCCGACCGCCTGCTGTGGGTCGCGCACGTCGATGCCGATCTTGTGCATCTCGTCGCGGGTGACGTTGTCGGCCTCATCCATGTTCATGCGCTTGAAGGGGCCGAAGCCGATCAAGGGCTCCCGCCCCATGAAGAAGTTACGGGTCACCGACATCAGCGGGATCATCGCAAGGTCCTGATAGACCGTGGCAATGCCGGCATCGAGAGCGTCGCGCGGGCCGGAAAACACCCGGGGCTGGCCATCGACGAGGAAGTCGCCGGAGGTCGGCTTGTGCACACCGGCAAGTGTGTTGATCAGGGTCGATTTGCCGGCGCCGTTGTCGCCGAGCAGGCATAGCACCTCGTTCGGATAGACATTCATGGACACGCCATTGAGGGCGATGACCGAGCCGAAATGCTTGACGAGGTTCCTCACCTCGACGAGGGGCGTCTGAGATGTGCTCATCAGCGTTCTCCCGTGACGCGTTTGCGGATGACGTTGTTGAAGACGACGGCGGTCAGCAGCATGCCGCCGAGGAAAACGAGGTACCAATCCTGGTCGATCGACGTGTAGGTAAGACCGATCAGCACCATGCCGAAGACGATCGATCCGAAGAACGCGCCGATGGCCGAACCGTAGCCGCCGGTCAGCAGGCAGCCGCCGATGACCGCCGCGATGATCGCCTCGAACTCCTTCTGAAAGCCGCGGCGGGCGTCCGTCGAGCCGGCGTCGAGCACAGTCAGGATGGCGACCAGCGTGGCGCAAAGGGCGGTGACGACGAAGAGCGTCGTCTTGACCCTGGCAACCGGCACGCCCGACTTACGCGCAGCGCGCGGATCGCCGCCGGCTGCAAAGATCCAGTTGCCAAAGCGTGTGCGCAACAACACCCACGTGGCAAGGAGTGCGATGGCGACAAACCACAGGATCTCGACCGGGATGCCCGGAACCTTCGGCGTGCCGTTCGGGAAGGTGTCGATGACGCCCGCCTCCGCAAGCCAGGTGAACAGGCTGGGAAAGGCGTCGCCGGAGAAGAGCGGTGCGAGCGGGCTGCCGGCCACGGCTTCCTTCATGCCGCGAAGTTGGGTTGCGCCGCCGCTCGCCCATTTCAGGCCGACGAGCGTCAGGCCGCGAAGGATGAAAAGAAAGGCGAGCGTAACGATGAACGAAGGGAGACCTGTGCGCATGGTAAGCTGCGCGTTCGTCACCCCGATGAAGACCGCGAAGGCGACGGCGACGAGGATCGCCACACCCAACGGCACCTGCCAGACGACGAGCGCCGTGCCAAAAACAAGACCGGCAAAGGCGACCATCGATCCGATCGACAGGTCGAACTCGCCGCCGATCATCAGGAGCGCCGCGCCGACGGCGAGAATGCCGAGCTGGGCGGCCGGCGCCATGAAGTTTACGATGCCCGCCAACGTAAACATGGCGGGGTTCGCGGTCAGCAGGAAAAAGACGGTTACGAGCACCAGGCCGGCGACGGCGCCGAGCTCGGGACGTCGTAGAATTCCGGTTAATGTCGATACCTTCTTCAGCCGCTCGTCGGATCTGGCAGCAGACCCGTTCTGTTCGTTGGCGAGGGTCATGGTCGTACCTCAGCAGTATAGTTGTTATCCGTGCGCGATCCGTCCCGTTCACGCTGTGCGCGGAGCGGTCGGGCGATGAGGGCAGCTCCCGCCGGAGCGAGAGCTGCCACGGATCCGCCTAGCGGATGCCCTGGGAGGATTTTTCGATAACGGATGCGGCCGCATCCTTTTCGACGAAGCTCGGACCGGATGCCACGTTGCCGGCCGGAATGGTTCCGTAACGTGCATTGAGTGCCAGGAACGTCACCGGCAGATAGCCTTGCAGGTAGGGCTGCTGATCGATCGCAAACAGCGCCTTGCCGTCGGCAACGGACTGGAGAAAGCCTGCCGAGAGGTCATAGGAGGCAACCTTTACCTTGTCGCCAACACCCATCTTCTCGACGACGACGACGGCGCGCTCGCCGACGAGCGGGGCGGACAACCCGAGCACCAGGTCGATCGACGGGTCGGAAGTGAGTGCCGCCTGGATCTTTGCCTCGATCTCGGCCGGGTCGGCGGTGGTCGGCAGGATCGTCATCTTACCACCTTCAAACCCCTGCTCCGTGCCGGCGCAACGCTGGTCAAGTGCGGCATTGCCAACTTCCTGGTTCACGCAGAGCACGTGCTTGAGGCCGAGCGACTTGAGCTTCGCGCCCACTTTGATCCCAGCCGGAAGCTCGTCCTGGCCAACATGCAGCTTGATACCAAGCTTTTCGGCTGCAGAGATGCCAGAGTTCATCGAAATGACCGGGATGCCCGCGGCAACCGCCTTCTCGATTGCCGGACCGAGCGCGTCCGGATCCGGGTTCGAAATCACGATGCCGGCAGGGTTCTGGTTCACGGCAGCTTCGATGAGCTGCGCCATCGCCACCATGTCGAAGGTCTCGGGCGCGCGATAGTCGACCTGGACGTTGCTGTCCTTGCCAGCCTGCATGATGCCGTTCTTCACGATTGACCAGAACGGATCGGAGGCCTGCCCATGCGTCACGGCGATAATCGTGGGCTCCTGAGCTTTCGCGCTCATGGCGGTTGTGGTGGCGACGCCGAATACGACCGCGCCGAATGCGAGCTTCTTCAGAATGGATTTCATTTGTTCCTCCTCCAGTCGCCAAACCCTCCACAGGATGGCGAGAATAACGATTGCTACCGGGTGCAATTCTTTTGCTACCGGGTGCAAACGGGTGCATATTACGCAGAGATGATTTAAAAGCAAGCATTCATTTCATCTGAAATTAGGAATAGAATGTACATTCCATTTCACAGGGGGCTCCATGCGCAAACGGGCGACGGCGAAAGAAGTGGCGGATGCCGCAGGTGTTTCGAAGTGGACGGTCATACGGGCGTTCACTCCGGGCGCGTCTATCGCCGAGGAAAGCAAGCGCAAGGTTCTCGAAGCGGCCGCAGCGCTCAACTACTCGCCGAACTTGCTTGCCCGCAGCCTCGCGACGAATTCCACCAATCAGGTGGCCGTCTTTGTCGATGACTTTTCCAACCCTCAGAAGTTGCCCTTCCTCGAAACATTGACCGAGAGACTGCAGGCCGAGGGGCTCGTCGCCGTACTGATCAATATCAACACCCACTTTGACCATGTGCACGCGCTGCTTCACGCCGACCAACGCCAGGTCGATGCCGTCATCCTGTTCGGTACGGCGTTTCGCAGCGAGACGCTGAGCGATCTGCAATTGGGCCGGGGGACGCCGCCCATGTTCGTGCTCGCGAGAGATAGCCAGATCGAGGGCGTGCCGGCCGTTGTGTGTGATGCCGAACTGGCGCTGCGGGAGATCGTCGATCATCTGCACGAAAGGGGATACCGCCGGCCCGGCTTCATGACGGGCGCGACAGCTCTCTCAACCGCCCTGAGGCGACGGCAGCACTTCGCCGACTTCTGGAAGCAGAAGGGTGTCGACGAGATCGCGGTCCTTTCAGCTGAAAAATACAGTGCAGAAGCCGGAGCCGTAGCGGTCCGCAGCTATCTCGAACAGACCGCCCGCGCCGACCGGGTCGACGTTCTGATGTGCGAAAATGACATCCTGGCGCTCGGCGCGATGGATGAGATCCGCAGCCGTTTTGGTTTGCGGATCCCCGAAGACATCGCCGTTGTCGGTTTCGACAATTACGAATTCTGCGGATCGCCCGCCTACAGCCTCACCACCTACGAGCAGCCGCGCCAGGAGATGATCCAGGTCATCGTTGGGATGATTGCGGGTCGGCTGGAGCCTGAGACGGTGACACTGCCAGGCACCCTCGTGATCCGCACCTCCACTTAAGGCGCCTTCATTTGCGGGGTCCTCGTCTATCAAGGTAGGCGAGCACCCAGCGTCCAAAATACCTACCTCTGAGGAGAAACCATGATGTCTCAGGGCCCTGATCGGCAGGGTGCGAGGCGGCAACCGGTATCGTTTCTATGGCCCCAGAATTCTCTTCATTGACGCCCGCTGCATGGAACGCGGCGTCAGGCGATTTGAAAATGCAACGATGTTGTTCATGACCCCGGCAATCACGGACGCCTGCCCTTGTGATAGCGCTCGGAGACCGGTCACGGCGACGGGGCGGGGCTTCATCGTCAGAAAGCGCAGCATGGGCGAGACGGGAGCGCCTGCTGCTGCATCGAATCCCGTTTCGGTATGCCCCGGGCAAAGACTGGTGACGATCACCCCTTGCGGACGAAGTTCGTCGTGCAGAGCTTCTCCAAAGGCCAGCACATAAGACTTCGTCGCGGCGTAAGCAGCAAACGTGGGAACAGGTTGGAACGCCAAGAGACTAGCAATGAGAAGGATCTGCCCGGATCCTCGGGCTGCCATGTCTCGCCCGAAAACATAGCTCAGCTCGGTGAGCGCGGTGATGTTGAGCTGAATCATATCGGTTGTGCGCTCGAGCGGCGTTTCCAGAAATTCGCCGTGCAATCCGTATCCGGCATTGTTCACCAGGATGTCGATCTGTAACGCCCTCTCATCCAGGCTGCTTTTCAGACGGGCAGCGGCTCCAGGCGCGGCGAGATCGATTGGCTCAACAAGGATATCGACGCCATGTTTCCGGCGAAGGTCCCCGGCGAGCTTTTCCATTGGCTCCCTTCGCCGGGCAGCGAGCACGAGATTGACCTTCTGCGCCGCCAGCAGCTCGGCAAATTCGAGCCCAGGGCCGCTTGATGCGCCTGTGATGAGGGCCCGTTTCCCCGAGGGGGCATCCAAGTTTTCAACAGCGGAGATTTGTGTTCCCGTATCAGCGGTGTGTTGCATCTGTTTTCCTTTCAATTAACTGGGCCATGCCTCCCGCAACTGCCATCAGGTTTCTGCGCGATATACGTGGGCGTGTTGTTGGACAAACTCCCGAACGCCGAGGGGCGGCCCAGGTACGTTCTCCAGGGCCCACAATACGAAGCGGGTCTGAGCTTCGAGCTCATCCTCCACATCCTCACCACCGCCAATCCGTTGCTCTATGAGGCCCGGGTGAACGAACGAGACAATCGCTGCCATGACGCACCGAGCAGCATCACCCGCATCACCGCTTTTAAGTTCCCCGGCCTCCAAGCCCTCACGAATGGTCGCTTCAAATATCCTCGTCATTTCATCGAAGTACCACTTTGCGACTTCCCACTTGCCCTCTATGGCGGCGACGAAAAGCTCGTGACTGTGCCGTTCTTCCGCCAGTTGCAACTGCGTATGTCGATGAAGAGCGGCAAACATCCCAGCAAGCCTGCTGCCTGCTGGAGCGCCTTTTTTCGAGATTTCGCGCGCAACGTCGAGGGTCCTGTTGGCGATCTGGGCGCAAACACTCTCATTTATTGCCGCTCTCGTGGGAAAAAAGCGGTACACGTTCGCTCGGCTTACACCCAGGTTGAACGCTATGTCAGCAACTGTTGTCTTGCGATGGCCGATACGGCGAATGTGCTCTTCCGCGACATCCAGAATAAGCCTGCGCCACCGTGCCAAAACCACACCGTCCGAATTCCTGGAAAATACCTCGAGCGCTTGACTATTCGGCTTATGTTCCCCGGACGCCCAATGGGCGTCCCGGGTCATCGATGCTGAGCCGCTGTCTTTTTCCTTCCCAGGGTCGCCCAGGCGCGTGCATAGACTGGACATGAGGGTCACTCCGCCGCAATCGCCAGTTTAAGGTTGGGAGCCTCCTCCCCGGACTGCTGATGCGACTCCCTCTTAGGCGGCTTGATGCGGAACCAAGTTGCGTAAAGCGCTGGGAGAAACAGCAGAATCATAACCGTTCCGACGGCTGTGCCGCCGATCAGCGTGTAGGCCATTGATCCCCAGAAGACCGAGTGCGTCAGCGGAATAAAGGCGAGGACGGCAGCAAGGGCGGTCAGGATGACGGGCCTTGTTCTCTGCACGGTCGCTTCGATAACCGCATGATAATCATCCAGACCAGCCGCCTGGTTCTCCTTGATTTGTTCCGTCAGGATCAAGGTATTGCGCATGAGGATGCCAGCGAGGCCAATCAGGCCCAGGATGGCGTTGAACCCGAAGGGCTGATTGAACAAAAGCAAAGCCGGAACAGCACCCGCGAGCCCGAGCGGCCCGGTGAGCATCACCATCGTCATGGTCGACAGGCTACGTACCTGAAGGATGATGACGATGAGCATGGCGGCAATCATGGCCGGGAAAATCTGCACGAGTGCCACGTTTGCTTTCAGTGACTCCTCGATGTTGCCGCCCATCTCGATGCGGTAGCCCACAGGCAAAGAGGCGATCAGCGGCTGAAGCGCCTTCAGAACCTGCTGCGATACTTCCGGCGGCTGGGTCGCTTCGTTGATGTCAGAGCGGATGGTGATGACCGGAGTGCGGTCACGGCGCTTCATGATCGGCTCTTCGAAGCGGATCTCGGAGTGGCCGATCTGATCGAGCGGGACCGGCCGTCCATTCCTGCTCATCAGCGAGAAGTCCGCCAGCCTCGAAGGATCGAGCCTGTTTTCACCGGCGCTCCGCGCAACCACGGGGACGTTACGAATGTCTTCGCGCACTTGCGTGATCGGCACCCCGCTGAGCAGCAACTGCATCTGTTGGGCAGCCTCGGCGGGAGAAAGGCCAATAAGGTTGAGCCGGTCCTGATCGGGAACGAAGCGCAACACAGGCGTGCGATTACCCCAGTCGCGGCTCGCCTGACGAACGTCCGGCACGGTCTTCATGATAGCAAGAGCTTGTTCGGAGATTTGGTACAACTCATCCGGATCCGGGCCCATGATGCGGAACTCGACAGGAAACGGCGTGTAGGGGCCGAAGACGAGCTGCGTCACCCGCACAAAGGCTCCCGGTGCCAAGCCGCTGGAAACTGCCTCACGCAGGCGATGCTTTAATGCTTCGCGTCCATGCGCATCGGGAGTCAGAACGACGATCTTTGCAAATGCCGGGTCTGGCAGTTCAGGTGCCATTGCAAAGAAGAAGCGCGGCGCACCCTGGCCGATGTAGCTGGTGGCGATTTCCGTTTCAGGCTGTTCCCTTAGCCAGCCTTCGAGTTTCTCGACCGTTGCAGTGGTCGTCTCGATGCTGGTTCCTTCCGGCAGGCGCACTTCCACCAGAACCTCCGGACGATCCGACGTCGGGAAGAACTGCTGCTTCACGGAGCCCATGCCGACGACCGAGACAGCCATCACGACGCCGACGAGACCGCAGGTCAGGAATTTGTGACGGACTGCAAACTCGATCGCGCTGCGAAGGCGCTTGTAGTTCGGGGTATTATAGATGGCGTGGTGACCGCCCTCGACCGGCTTGATTGCAGGGAGCATCTTGACGCCGAGGTAGGGTGTGAAGATCACCGCGACGATCCAGGATACGATTAGAGCAAACCCGACGACCCAGAAGATGTTGCCGGCGTATTCGCCGGCGGTGGATTTGGCAAAGCCGACTGGCATGAGACCGATGATCGTCACGAGTGTGCCCGACAGCATCGGGGCGGCTGTATGGCTCCAGGCGTAGGCGGCCGCCTTGATACGGTCCATGCCCTCTTCCATCTTCACCACCATGACCTCGATAGCAATGATGGCATCGTCGACGAGCAGGCCGAGCGCCAGGATCAGGGCACCAAGCGTGATGCGGTCGAAGAACCGGCCGGTTTCCAACATG
This sequence comes from Ensifer sp. LC384, assembly GCF_001695865.1. Lineage (NCBI taxonomy): Bacteria > Pseudomonadati > Pseudomonadota > Alphaproteobacteria > Hyphomicrobiales > Rhizobiaceae > Ensifer > Ensifer sp. LC384. The sequence continues at coordinate 227,072 of NZ_MBST01000008.1, read as the reverse complement.
ATAAGAAAGACGACTGCGAGCGTCAGAGGCACGGCAAGTGCCACCACAATGCCGACGCGCCAGCCGAGAGCGACGAGGCTAACGAACAGAACGACGCCAAGGGCCATCGCGAACTTGAGCATAAATTCGCCGACCGCCGCGTCGATGTTGACGGCCTGATCGCTGACCTTCGTCAGTGTTATACCAAGCGGCAGGCTCTGCGCAATTGTCGCGGACCGCGCTTCCAGCGCCTTGCCGAGTTCCAGCCCGTTCCAGCCCTGCTGCATCACCACCCCAAGCATGATGGCGGGCTCGCCGTCATGGCGAATGACATAAGTGGCCGGGTCCTGATATCCGCGGCGCACCTCGGCGAAGTCCGACAGCTTGAGGACGCGTCCGGCCGCGACGATCGGTGTATCGGCAATCGATTCGACGCTGTCATATGCACCATCGAATCGGATAAAAACTTGGGGGCCCTGCGTATCAATCGATCCCGCCGGGGTCACGGTATTGCGCCGTTGCAGGGCAGCGGCGATGTCTTGCGCCGAGATCCCAAGGGTTGCCAGCTTGGAATAGGAGAACTCGACGAAAATCTGTTCCGGCTGCTCGCCGAGAATGTTGATCTTTTTCACGCCAGGAACGTGAAGCATGTCCTGGCGGATCGTCTCGGCCTGTCGCACGAGGTCGCGCATCGCCATGCCCTTTGCTTTCAAGGCATAAAGGGCGAAGCTGACGTCGGAATATTCGTCGTTGACAAAAGGACCAATGACGCCGGGGGGAAGATTTCGAGCTTCATCGCCGAGTTTTTTGCGCGCCTGGTAGAATTCCCCCTCGACTGCCGACGCCGGGGTGTTGTCCTTGAGCGTGACCGTCAGGAAGGCGTAACCCGGCCGCGTGGTTGTTTCCACACGATCGTACCAGGTGAGTTCCTGGATGCGCTTTTCGAGCGGTTCGGCAACGAGATCCTGCATTTCGCGCGCGGTCGCGCCCGGCCAAACGGACGTAACGGTCAGCGTCTTGATGGTGAATGACGGGTCTTCGGCTCGGCCCAGCTTGACAAAGGCATAGGCGCCGGCGGCGGCCAGCAGGACGATGAAGAACAGGGTGACGGCTCGCTCACGGACGGCAAGCGCGGAGAGATTGAAGCTCATCAGTTTGCCACCTCTGCTTTTTCCACGCCGGTGCGCACGCTTGCGCCGTCTCGAAGCAAATGCGCTCCAAGGGCAACGATCGCTTCCCCGGCCGTCAGGTTCGAGACGATGGCCTTCTCCTCGCCGATCCGCTCGACCTTCACTTCCCGGAAATGAACGCTGGAACTCTGCTCATCCAAAACCCAGACACCTGTGCGGGCGCCGTCGTCCAAAAGCGCGCCAACGGGAACCTCGGCATGGGACTGTGCCGCTTCGTTCTGCAGGCTTATCGTGACGGTTGCCCCCAAGGGCGCAGACGCCGCAGAACCCTGCAATACCCAGCGCGTTTCATAGGTACGGGTTTGAGGATCGGCGGCATCGGAGATCTGCCTGAGCGCCGCCTTTTCGGCCGGGCTCCGGCCATAAATGGTGGCCTGCGCTACGGCACCAATCTCAGGCCTGAGATTTTCAGGCAACCAAACGAGCGCCTCGCGAGGTCCTGCCTTTGCCAGCCGGACAACCGGCTGGCCTGCTGAGACCACCTGCCCCGGCTCGCCCAAAGTCTCAACGATCGTGCCATCCGCGTCCGCGACGAGAACCGCATAGGCCGCCTCATTCTCGGCGACCTTCGCTTCTGCTTCCGCCGCAGCGAGCTGGGCAGTCGCGGTATCGAGCGCTGCCTTCGACTGTTCGTATCTCTGCGGAGACGCTGCCAGGCCGTTCTTGACGAGGACAGCATACCGCCGCTCGTCGGCCTGCACCTGAATGAATGTTGCCTTGGTCGCAGCAACGGCATTGCGCTTTGCCGACAGAGCGAGACGCAGGTCGGTGTCGTCAACCCGCATCAGCGGCTGCCCGGCTTTGACTTCTTCGCCAAGGCCGACAAGTCGTTCGACAATCTTTCCGGGGACTCGAAAGCCGAGATCGCTTTGCACCCGGGCAGCAACTGTGCCGGTGAAGCTTCGGCTGGCTGTGTCGGGGGTCTTGACCTTCGTCACGCTGACGAGCGGAGCCAGACTGCGGGGATCCGCGGCCTCGGCTTCCTTGTTCGTCTGCGGGAGCAACAAAATCGCAGCGGCGACCCCGACGAGGGCGACCACTGCCACGGTTGAGAGGAGGATTTTTCGCTTCATGACACTGGCCTTCTTGACGGTGGCGGCATAATTCTTAGATTGCAATCTAACTCTAAAAGAATTATAGATGTCAACTGAAATCTAAAAGGAACGATCATGAGAGTCAGTCGCGCCCAGGCCGAAGCGAACCGAGAGACAGTCATCAACGTCGCCAGCAGGCTCTTTCGTGAGCGCGGCTTCGATGGCATCGGCCTTAAGGATTTGATGAAAGGTGCCGGTCTCACCCAGGGCGGCTTCTATAAGCAGTTCGAATCCAAGGATGATCTGGCAGCGCTTGCGTCGCGGCGAGCGATGGAATGCGCGACCCGCAGATGGTCCTCGGTCGCTGCCTCGAGCCCGGATCCGCTCCAAGGCGTCATCGATCTTTATCTTTCGGCAGGACACCGCGGGGAAACCGGAGACGGCTGCCCACTGGTCGCCCTTGGATCCGATGCTGCTCGCCAGAGCGTCGACGTCCGCAAGCCGTTTCAGGACGGGATCAAAGCCCACCTGCAGGTTATCGAAGAGCTGTTGCCGGCCAGCGGTGACGATGACGATGCGCCCCGCAAGGCCATGGCGATGCTCGCACTCATGGTTGGCGCGGTCACTCTGTCGCGCATCGTGACGGACGAGAAGGTGGCAGACCGTCTGCTTGAAGCAGCAGCGGCTGAAGCAAAACGTGTCGCGGCCCCGGAGGCGGCCGAGTAACGACAAGTTCTCAACCGGTTCAGCATCCGCTGTCCGCGAGTTCGCGGTTTTATTTCTGGAGTCATCATGCGTCGTGTCGTCGTAACAGGAATGGGGGCGGTCAGTCCGCTCGGTGCCAACGTCAGCAGCTCTTGGAGCCGCCTGTTGGCGGGCAAGTCTGGCATCCGCCGTCTTCCTGAAGAGGTCGTCGGCGATCTGCCCGCCAAGATTGGAGGTGTTGTCCCTTGCCTGGAAGAGGATGCCGAAGCTGGCTTCGATCCTGACAGCGTCTTGCCGCCAAAGGATCAGCGCAAGGTCGATCGGTTTATCCTCTTCGCGTTGGCGGCGGCAGACGAAGCCCTTGCGCAGGCACAGTGGCAACCTGTCTCGGAAGAGGGCCGCCTCAGAACGGCAACGATCATAGCCTCCGGGATCGGAGGCTTTCCAGCGATCACGGACGCGGTACGAACTGTCGACCAGAAAGGGCCGCGGCGCCTTTCGCCCTTCACCATTCCATCGTTCCTGGTCAACCTCGCGGCAGGCCAGGTATCCATCCGACATGGCCTCAAAGGGCCGCTCGGCGCTCCGGTGACAGCATGTGCGGCGGGCGTCCAGGCAATCGGCGACGCGGCCCGGATGATCCGGGCGAACGAGGCGGACATTGCCGTCTGCGGCGGAACGGAAGCGTGCATGAACACCGTAAGCCTCGGCGGGTTCGCCGCCGCCCGGGCTCTTTCAACCGGGTTTAACGACACCCCTGGGCTCGCCTCCCGGCCGTTCGACATGATGCGTGACGGCTTCGTAATGGGTGAAGGTGCGGGCGTCCTGGTGATCGAATCCCTGAGCCACGCTTTGGCGCGTGGAGCGCAGCCGCTCGCCGAACTGGTAGGCTATGGAACGACGGCGGATGCCTATCACGTGACTTCCGGTCCTGAAGACGGATCAGGCGCCGCAAGAGCGATGCAAATTGCCATCAGGCAGGCGGGTATTTCCGCGCACGAGATCCGACATCTCAACGCTCACGCCACGTCGACCCCGCTCGGCGATCGAGGGGAAATCGAGGCGATCAAGACAGTGTTCGGTTCCACAGCAGGGATAGCGGTCAGTGGCACGAAGTCCGCGACCGGGCACCTCCTCGGCGCTGCAGGTGGGCTGGAAGCAATCTTCACTATCCTGGCACTCAGGAATCAGGTCGCACCGCCAACGTTGAATTTGAACGCGCCCGATCCCGCTGGCGACGGAATCGACTTTGTCGCGAACAAGTCCCGGCCGGTTCAGATGGACTATGCAATTACCAACGGATTTGGGTTCGGGGGTGTGAACGCGAGCGCCCTGTTCCGGCGTTGGAGCGAATGACCGGCCTAAACAGCACAGGTCCGGACGATGACGCGCTATAAAACCCGCTCTTCGGGGTGGCGACGCTCAGGGGTGCCAGAAGCATTCTCGTGTCGATCGCGGCCCGTCGGGAACTGACGTTGTTCGACGTCTACGAGGCAGCGCGGTGCCTCCGCGATCAGGTCGACGCGAATCCAGAAATCACTCTGGGCGCCTATTTGATGAAACTCTCGGCGAAAAACTAAAGATTTCGATCGTAGCGACCGGGCTCAGGCGGTCGGCGGATGTGGTGATCCTGGCGGAGCACGCGCAGAAGCCCGCTTCCATTCACGCTCTGGGATAACAACAGGCTTGAAAGTCGAACGAGCCAGTCGAGCATCATAAACATCAGAGGTAGCAGCATGCTAAAACGCTTTTTTGAAAAGTGGAGAGAATGGGAAGAAGCCCTCGCCGGAATCGATGATCTTCAGGGGGAGGTTATTCTGAACCTTGAACGACGTGTTACCCGACTCGAGAAAGAGCTGGCCTCGTTGGGCGCGATACCGCCGCGCGGGGATTGAGCGCAGCGCATCTTCCACAAAGGCCGAGCGAGTTGACGTGGTTAGGGATTCAGCGCGCTGTTGAGATCATGCAGCCCGACCATCAGCATCATGGGATCGGACGGTGAAGGCAGGAAGCCGACCGCCTCATAGAAGGCTCGCGCATCATCGGAGATCGCATGCACCAGCAAGCCGCGGATGCCGAGAACTTCAGCGGCATTGAGCAGACGCAGGCCTGCGTCGCGCACTAATGCCCTGCCGATGCCCCGCCCCTGATAAGTCTGGTCGATGGCGAGGCGGCCGAGGACGGCAACCGGAATCGGGTCGGGCATGTTGCGCCGGAAACGGCCAGGTGCTTCCGGCTGCTTCACCGCTCCGGAGGCGAGCGCATAGTAGGCGATGACACGGTTGCCCTCGCACACGACGAAGGTGCGCGATGCGCCGCCGGCCTGATTTGCGCGGGCACGACGACGCAGCCAGTCATCCAGCTCAGAGACGCCGGAATGGAATTCGGTCAGTTCGTGATGGTCGGCAAGTGGTGCCGGTGCGCTAAGCGTCACGCCTCATCCCACGGCGCTTTGGTCGTCATGGTGCGTTTCAGGCGTTCATTAGGTTGCGCGGGCGCATCGAGGCGGGCAAGGTACTCTGCAAAGATTTCGGGGTTGACCGTGAATATGGCACGGTCGAGCAGCACTTCCTCGGCGCGGCGCTCGGACGCCTCCAGCATGAAATCCGTGCGCGTCTTCCCAAGCAACTCGGCGGCACGGTCGATCAGGTTGCGTGTCGCCGGCTTAATGCGGATATTCAGCGGCACGCTGGCTTCCGGGCTTTTACTGGTGTGTGACGTGGGCATGGAAACTCCTATCTTCACCCCATATAGCGTAATGACACCATCTTTACAAGCATTGTAATGATATTGTCGTTACGTGCTCCTGCTGTTGCGTGCTCGCTGCCCTCATTGAGTCGCCTTGAACGGAATCGAACCGGTGACGTAGCATCATCGCGCTCAATGGTTTTGTCATTCTACATCGACCAGAGATTCGATAGCGGAGCGTGCACAAACTACGACCGATGCGCTCACATTCCTTCAGCCATCACATCCCCTGCCGCCTTCATCTTCTGAATCAATGAGTCCTGACCCCAGCTGTCGAAATTGCCAGCCCGCGAAAGCGATCGAACCGCCCCACATCATTTCCGATGCGATAGACCGTTGATCCGGAATGCGCGCCTCGACACCTTCCATAACGAAAGTCCGGCGTGGCCCAGGCATCAGCCAGACCATTTAGCCTTAAGGATTCGCGGCCAGGGGCACGAATAAGCCGAGCTTAATGTCCCGAAGCACCACATTGGTATGCATGCGCCGGATCTGCGGGTTTTCCGCCATGATCAGGGCGGCGATGTCGTCATAATGCTCGACGTCGCGGGCGGTGACGATCGCGATCAGATCGACCGCGCCGGTGACGTAATAAACTTGCTGGATATGATCCTGCTTCTCCGCCCAAACACGAAACTTCGCCAGCGCGTCGTAGTTGTCCCGCTCGATCTCCATGCCGACGATGAACACCATCGATGTTCCCGTCGCCTTCCTGCCGACGACGGCGACCTCGGCCTTGATGATCCCCTCCTCGCGCAGCCGCTTCAACCGCCGCTGCACGGCCGAGACCGACAGGCCGATCCGCTCGGCAATCGCTTCGGCCTTCAGCTGGCAGTCGCGCTGAACGATATCGAGAATGTCGCGGTCAAAACGATCCAGTTGTTCCATTGTCCTGTCCACTTCGAACTCTTCGCGCGGCTGCATTCTGCCGTATCCGCCGCGCGGAAAAGATTATTTTGCATAGAATATGCAAAAGAGATGGAAATTGCGCGAAAAAACCGCGCAAATTGTCATTATCCTTCGCAGCTTCAGTTCAGCCGGACCCACGCATGTCGGATCAACCCTTTCCTGCTCTTCGCGTCGAAGATCTCCATAAAAGCTTCGGCTCGCAACAGGTTCTCAAGGGTATCTCGACCGAGGCTCACAAGTCCGATGTCATCTCCATTATCGGCTCGTCGGGTTCTGGCAAGAGCACCTTCCTCAGATGCATCAATTTTTTGGAAACGCCCGACCGCGGACGTATTGCCGTCAATGGCGAGGAGGTCGCGCTGAAACCCGGCCGCGGCGGGCGGCTGCAGCCGCAGAGCTGGCGGCAGATCGAGCGGCTACGGACGGGGCTTGGGATGGTCTTTCAGAGCTTCAATCTCTGGGCTCATAGAACCGTGCTGGAAAACGTCATCGAGGCGCCGGTGCATGTCATGGGCGTTCCTCGCCGGGAGGCGATCGAAAAGGCCGAAGTCCTGCTCCACAAGGTTGGGCTCTTCGATAAGCGCGATGCCTATCCCGCCTTCCTCTCCGGCGGCCAGCAGCAGCGCGCGGCGATCGCGCGGGCGCTCTGCATCGATCCTGCCGTCATGCTATTCGACGAGCCAACATCGGCGCTCGATCCGGAGCTGGTCGGTGAGGTCCTCAAAGTCATCCGCGATCTCGCGGAAGAAGGCCGGACCATGCTGATCGTCACGCATGAAATGCGCTTCGCCCGAGATGTCTCCAGCCGCGTCCTCTTCCTGCATCAGGGATTGATCGAGGAGGAAGGCCCGCCCGAGCAAGTCTTCGGCTCGCCCGTCAGCGCCCGCTGCCGGGAATTCACCCGTCTCAGCGCCAACTGATGCGCATCCATCATCGATAGCACACGAACCAGGAGAATCCTGCAAATGAAACTGCTTCCCATGCTTTTCTCCGGCGCGGCCCTTGCGCTTTCCGCCGTCACCGCGCAGGCCGAAGTCCGCTTCGGCGTCATGAACGAATCCTATCCGCCCTTCTTCGCCAAGGACGCCTCAGGTGAGTGGCACGGATGGGAAATCGATCTAATGAACGCCGTCTGCGAAGAGATGAAGGAGAAATGCTCGATCGTCGACATTTCCTGGGATGGTCTCATTCCGGCTCTCCAGAGCAAGAAGTTCGACGTGATCTGGTCATCGATGTCGAACACCGCAGAACGCTCGAAGGCGATCGACTTCACCGACAAGTATTACAACACGCCGAGCACATTGATCGGCCCCAAGGACCAGAAGCCGGGCGCCACCGCCGAAGACGTGAAGGGCAAGACCATCGGCATCCAGGTGTCGACGATCCAGTCTGAATATTACAAGAAGTATTTTGCAGGCGCCGCCGAGGAGAAGACCTACCAGACCCTCGACGAGGCTTTCCAGGATCTGGCCTCCGGCCGTATCGACTACGTTTTCGGCGATTCCCTGGCGCTCGATGCGTTCCTCAAAAGCGACGGCGGCAAGGATTGCTGCTCCAAGATGGGAGACGTCGCCGACGACAAGGAAATTCTTGGAGCCGGCGTTTCGGGCGGCTTGCGCAAGGAAGATACCGAGCTGAAAGCCAAGCTGAATGCAGCGCTCGCCGCGGTTCGGGCCAACGGCCAGTACGACGCCATCACCAAGAAACACTTCGACTTCGACATCTACGGCGCGAAGTAAGCGGTCCGGAAGATGGCGACCACGCAACAAGGCATTCTGGACCTGCTGTCTCCCTATCCTCCGGGATGGGGCGGTGTTCTTCTGGCAGGTGCGGTCTCCACGGTCGCCATCTCGGCCTGCGCCTTCGCGGTCGGCCTTTTGCTCGGCACGGGCGGCGCGCTCGGAAAACTTTCCGGCAACCGCGCACTTCGTCTGTTGCTCGATCTCTACACCACGGTCATCCGCGCGGTTCCCGAGCTGATCCTGATCGTCGGGCTCTATTATGCCGGCACCGACGGCCTCAACCGGCTGCTGGCGGCATTGGAACTGCCGCCGATCGATGTGAACGGTTTTGTCGCGGCGGTCGCCGTGCTCGGCTTCGTACAGGGCGCCTATATGACGGAGGTGCTGCGCGGTGCGATTCTCGCCATTCCCACGGGTCAGATCGAGGCGGCCAAGGCCTTCGGCATGGGGCCTGCGGTAAGGTTTCGCCGCGTCCTGCTGCCAGCGCTCTTGCCGAACGCGCTGCCGGGGCTTGCCAATCTGTGGATGTCGATCACCAAGGACAGCGCGCTGGTCGCGGTCGTCGGCTACCAGGAACTGGCGCTCGCCACCCGCCTCGCCGGGGCAAGCACCAAACACTATTTCGTGTTTTTCCTCGCTTCGGCCTTTCTCTACCTCGTCATCACGCTCGTTTCCAACGTCGCCTTCAAGCTGATCGAGGGGCGGGTGCGGCGGGGACAGCCGCGCCTTGCCTGAAGAAAGCGCCCCATGAGTTTCACCTGGATCTCCTCCTACTGGCCGCTTGTTCTGACCGGCGCCTGGCAGACCGTGTCGCTGCTGGTCATCTCCGTGGCGTTCGGCTTCGTGGTCGCCGTCGGTCTCGCCTTCGCGCAGGTCAGCGGCGGCAGGCTGACGCGGCTGCTGGCCCGCGGCTATTGCACCTTCTTCCGCGGCACGCCGCTGCTGATCCAGCTGTGGCTTCTCTATTACGGCGTCGGCTCGCTGCTGCCTATGGTCCCCGGCATCCGGCAGAGCCTGTTCTGGCCGATCCTGCGCGAAGGCTTCTTTTTCGCCGCCGTAAGCTTCACGCTGAACTATGCGGCCTATGAGGCGGAGGTTTTGCGCGGTGCTCTGCTTGCCGTGCCCAAGGGCGAGCTTGAAGCGGGCCGGGCCTTCGGCCTGTCGCCCTGGAAGCTGATCCGCCGTATCTGGCTGCCGCGCGCCATCCGCATTGCTCTGCCGACGATTGCCGGAGAGATTGTCATGCAGCTGAAGGCGACGCCGCTCGCCTTCACGGTGACGGTGATGGATCTCTACGCCGTGGCCAGCAAGGTCCGTCAGGACACGCTGCTGGTCTACGAACCTTTGCTCGTCGTCACCCTTTTCTATCTCGCCCTGACCGCAGTCATTGCCCGCGTCTTTCGAGGTCTCGAAGCGCAGGTGCCGGTTCGGCGTTAGCGAGAGGAACTGACCATGGACCCCACGTGTATCGACGCGAACCTCGCCCCTTTCTAAAAAGCCCGCCGCCGATCAAGGCGCGGCAGCAGGAGATTACTCATGAGTACAACACGAATTCTCGACGGCGGCATGAGCCGCGAGCTGCTGCGGCTCGGCGCCGAATTGAAACAGCCGGAATGGTCGGCCCTGGCGTTGATCAACTCGCCGGATATCGTCCGCGAGGTGCACAAGGAATTCATCGCCGCCGGTTCGCAGGTCATTACGACGAACAGCTATGCACTTGTGCCCTTCCATATCGGTGAGGAGCGGTTTCAGAAGGAGGGGCCGGCACTGATCCGTCTCGCCGGTCGCCTGGCGCGCGAAGCGGCCGATGCCGTTGCCGATCGCAAGGTGCTGGTCGCCGGCTCGCTGCCGCCGATCTTCGGTTCCTACGAGCCGCAGAATTTCCAGCCTGCGCGGGTGCAGGACTATCTCAAAGTGCTGGTCGAAAACCTTGATCCCTTCGTCGACATATGGCTCGGCGAGACCCTGAGCCTGATCGCCGAGGGCGAGGCCGTCCGCGAGGCAGTGGCGGCATCGGGCAAGCCTTTCTGGATTTCCTTCACATTGGCGGATGACGAGGCAGACATCGAAAGCGGCAAGCCGAGGCTTCGCTCCGGCGAAAGCGTCGAGGCGGCCGCATCCTGGGCGGTATCATCAGGTGCGGAGGCCTTCCTGTTCAATTGCAGCAAGCCCGAGGTCATGCAGGCAGCGGTGGAGACGGCAGCGAGGGTGTTCCGAAAGACAGACGCCCAGATCGAAATCGGCGTTTATGCCAATGCTTTTGAAGGAGACCAGGGTGAATCGGCTGCCAATGAGGGCCTGCACGAGACTCGCGACGACCTGAACGACGACGCCTATTCGCGTTTTGCCTGCTCCTGGGCCGAGGCTGGCGCTACGATCATTGGCGGCTGCTGCGGCATCGGTGCTGCCCATATCCACCGCCTCGGCAAGACGCTCCTACGCTAAGTGCCGGGGTAGCGGCGGTTCGCCATGCAGGCGCTGCCACCTCATTCTTACGCAATTCCGAACGGAAAACCGCTTTGCACTTTTCCTGGAATGGCTCTGGTGGGGAGATCGGTCAACGCGCGGCAAGGACGCGTGACCGCCTCAACGGGTTGATCGCAGTCCAATTCGCTTGGGAAGTTCGGCATTCTCAGCAAGCGGTCAACTCGTCTGGACTTTCCGCGCACGAGCCGTGTGTTACGCGCGCGGGCCAAGTGGGTTTTCTTGAGAAACATCAGATGCTGTTGGTCACGCTGCGTGCTCGGTCGGAGGCGGTCCGGTTTTGCGCACGGTCGCTTCAACCTTGTAAGTCCGTTAGCGGAGTTGAGTATGTTGTTGCGCAACCCGTGAAATAGTCGCTAGAACACTTTTCAGATCTTATTAGCCATCGTGGCCGTGCGACGGCCTCGGCGGAATCGAATTCGAGCATCGAGAGCCATCCAATGACCAGATCTTTCTCTCTTTCGCGCGATCGCATTTCCGTACTTCTGCTGGAAGGCATCAGTCAGAGCGCTGCGGATTATTTTTTATCTTCAGGTTACGTCAATCTGACCCATCTGCCGAAAGCACTGGATGACAAGGATCTCAAAAGTCTGATCGCCGAGGCGCATATAGTCGGCATTCGATCGCGTACCCACCTGACAGATGAGATTTTCAGTTCCGCCAATAAGCTTATGGCCGTTGGATGTTTTTCTGTCGGGACAAATCAGGTCGACCTGGATGCAGCTCGCCGACGTGGGATCCCCGTATTCAACGCACCCTACTCCAACACACGTTCGGTCGCTGAACTTGTGATCGGTGAGATCATCATGCTGACAAGGAGAATAGTTCCGCGTTCGGCTTCTGCCCATGAAGGAGGATGGGATAAATCCGCTGTCGGCAGCCGTGAGGTGCGTGGGAAAACGCTCGGCATTGTAGGCTATGGCAATATCGGCTCGCAGCTTAGCGTACTTGCGGAAAGCATGGGGATGAACGTTCGCTATTTTGATCCCTCAGACAGGCTTCGCCATGGCAACTCAGAATCCATGGCGTCGCTCGGTGAACTGCTTGAAGTTTCAGATTTCGTAACGATGCATGTTCCTGAAACCAGTTCGACACAAAACATGATAACCGAGGCCGAACTGCGCAGGATGAAGAAGGGAGCCTTTTTCATCAACAATTCCCGCGGCACGGTGGTGGATCTTGAAGCCCTTGCGAAGGTCCTGAAAGAAGGACATCTCGCAGGCGCGGCGGTTGACGTGTTCCCGAAAGAACCGGCGTCAAACAATGAGCGCTTCGAAACGCCGCTGCAAGGCTTGGATAACGTCATTCTCACTCCGCATGTTGGTGGATCGACGGAAGAAGCTCAGGAGCGTATCGGAAGGGAGGTCTCCAGGAAGCTTGTGGAATATTCCGACGTCGGCTCGACGCTGGGCGCTGTCAATTTTCCCCAAGTTCAACTGCCACCACGTCCAAATGGCACGCGTTTCATCCATGTTCATGAAAATCGCCCGGGTATGCTAAACAGCCTAAATACGATTTTCTCGTCCCGCGGGCTCAACATCGTCGGTGAGTTTCTGCAGACATACGGCGAAACGGGTTACGTGGTTATCGAAATCGAGGACGTCGGCGGGACAGCGAACGACATACTCGAAGCGCTTCGCCAAATTCCGGGAACGATACGAGCCCGATTGCTTTACTGACATTGGCCGGCAACCACCTCCGCTGTGTGTTTCTGACGCAGACCGTCCCCTTGACGAAAAAGTAGACGCAGGTTCGAGTCCTGCCGGGCCCACCAATCCCCGATCTGTGATCTCAGGTCCCTGTCGGATCGATCTTGGAGATTTTTGCTGGCATTGATTGTGGGTTCTGTGGGCCGCATGCGACCGCCCGGCAGCGAGCAACGAGGTGAACACCCCGTGGATGCAACGCGCCAGCTACGCCACTATGAAATCGTAACGGCCGAATTTTCCGTCACTCGTCGCCCTGATATCGAGCAACAAGGCTGCGTTGAATATGCGGTCTCGTTCATTGTCCGGCTCATCGGCAAAATAGAGCTGCGTCGTCAGCACATTCCCGCCGGGCCGTTGGACTTTCACATGGTAATGCCGGGTCCGTCCAGGATAGAGTCCTGGCACGATCGTCTCGAACCACCATTTGCCTTCTGCATCCGTGAATTGATGTCCGCGGAGTTTGTATCCGCTGTTGTCGTAGGTGCCGCTTTCATCAGCGTGCCATAGCTCGATCAACGCTTTCGCTACCGGCTGGCAGTCCTTGGTTAGTACGTAACCAGCAAGTGTCAGCCGTTCACCGCCCGGTGCATCGCTCGCGAAGTCCTGTTTTTCAGGGCTTTGCGGCCTAAAATACGGGCCTTCGGTCTGTGGTGGCGTCAGATCGTGGTCATCACCGCAACTGGCCGTAAGCGGCAGCTCCACAGGAGAGCCGGCCGCATGGCCGAGTCTCGGCAGCACAATTGGCGTGGCGACGAAGCTGATAAGGAAATGTCGCCGGGTCGGCATGGCGTTGTATCTCCAAACATGGAAGCTAAGATCGTTGCGGCCCCATTGGGCAGAAGTGGGGCGGAAGTTAGCAGAAATCTCGACCGGCAACGTTATCAGGCGAGGACCGCTGAAGCGTCGGAGCAGCTGGATTTGCTCGGTAGGCTTGCTGCTGCGAACATTCGCACGCGAAGATCAATCACCTCTCGAACTCGCGACGCGTTTGAAAGTTGCGGTCCATCAGCCGCCAAGAACAAAAAAGCGTTCCCTTCACGTTCGGAACCAAGCAACGAGCGAAAGCTGTCCATAACGCGCAAGCGCGGATAGGGATTCCTACACCTCTCTCCCCGGCAAGCGAGCTTGCGCCGTTCCTGACGATACATTATGCGATCTTCGAAGCACAGAACGAGAACACACGTGAACGCCGGCTCTTCTGCCATGAAATGTGAGCCAGAGATGAAAAGTTAAGGCAGGTCGAGGTCTCCGAAGTGCCAGCTCGCGATCGCCTTTCTTATGCAACTCGCCATAAGGGCGTCGGTTGAGAGGCGTTGCGCGAGTAACGCGACTTGCTTCTTGTTACCCGCCTTGACGGCCTCAACGGCATCGCGCACGTCATGACAATCTACCTCGAAGAGAGTGGCAATCTCGATCTCTCCTGTGCGTGCGGCTTCCGCCTGGCTGCGGAAGTACGCCTCCGCATTCGGCTTCGTCCCGAATACTTTGAACTTGGCCTCGCCTTCGGGCTCCTCAATGGTTCGGACCACGTACTGCATCACTTTCCCCTCTCCCCCACATGCCAGAACTAGACGTACGCAACCTCACGTCAATCGTCTATGCCGACAGCTTCCCTTGAGGCGCGGTCAGCGCAAGCTTGCGCTACAGGCGCACCCAGTCCTCCTCGGAGAAGCCGACGGGAAGATGGGCGCCGCGGCTGGTCTCCGTATAGGCGCTCGCCATGGCATTTTCATCGGCTTTGTCCTAGAAAGCCAGCGCTCTGCGGACTGGCCTGTGCCGTGCCCCAACCCGTGATCGCCGCTGGCGATCCTGAAGGCAATGGGACGTACATAGGGGGAGTCAAGCAATCCGCTCAGGCTGTGCTCCGTTCGTGGCCTGTCTCTTGATCCGCAATTCGTCAGGCTACGACACAATAGCTCATCGCTGATAATGTGTGGAATTTCAACGTGCGCCGCAACCTGTTCTGGCGAGACCCTCACCGCCTGTGTTACCCATGAATGCTTTGATCGGAGAATGCGATGCCGGACGCATCCTATCTTGACTATCATGCCCATACGCCCCTCGACCCAGAGGTTCGTTCGGCACTCTTCGAGGCGTATATTGGCTTGGATGCCAACCCGCATTCTCAGTCGAAGAACGGTGACGCAGCGCGCATAGCCATCGAGACCGCTCGCCAGGCCGTAGGCGCGCTTGTCGGGTTTGCGCCTTCCGACGTTATCTTTACGTCAGGTGCCACCGAGGCAAACAATCTGGCCATTACTGGTGTCCTGGCGCATCTCAGGCAAACTGGCCGCAAACAGATCCTAGTATCTGCTGGAGAGCACGCCTCAGTCCTTTCCGCTGTGGCGGCAATCAAGGACGATTTCGATGTCCGCGTCGTCCCCCTATCAAGGTCCGGGCGTATCGACCAGAATGCTTTTGCAGAAACACTAGGTCCTAAAACAGGGCTCGTGTCGATTGCGGCAGCAAACCACGAAATCGGTACGCTGCAGCCGATCAGCGACATCGCCAGGACCGCCAGAGCTCTTGGCGCGATCGTACATTCCGACCTCGCGCAAGCCGCAGGGAAGGTTCCGCTCGAGCTCAGCCAGGTTGATATGGTGAGCCTGACCGCTCACAAATTGTATGGTCCCATCGGAATCGGGGCACTATGCGCTCGTAGGCGTGTCCGGCGGCTTTTAACGCCGCTTCTCCGCGGCGGCGGTCAGGAAGGCGGGATGCGATCGGGAACGGTTCCGGCCCCTCTTGCCGTTGCCTTGGGAGCCGCATGCTCAATTGCATCCGAGCGCCTTTTGACCGAAGCCCAGCGCGTTGCAGCACTTCGCGATCGCCTCCTTGAGCGGTTGACCGCTTCGATCGAGGTATTTGTCAACGGGGATATGGACAACCGTCTGCCCGGCAACCTTAATCTGCGGTTTCCCGGCGTAGACGGAGAGGCGCTTGTTATGCGCGTTCGCGAAAACCTCGTGATTTCGACAGGCTCTGCCTGCTCCTCGAAGTCGCTCGAACCATCGCACGTCCTGCTGGCGATCGGGTTGACGCGTGGCGAAGCAGAATCAGCTATAAGGATCGGAATCGGCCGGTTCACGACTGAGCACGAAGTTGATCGTGCTGCGAGTCTGTTATGTGCCGCCGTGAATGATTTGAGAGCGATGAGCGGAAGGCTGCGTGCGTCATGACTTCATTTTCTTTGGGCGAGCTTCCCGCGCTTGAGACTGCCGACAAACTTGCGGCTGTCGCTTCGGATCTTCGCGACGAATATCGTCAACCGCACAAAACGCCGTGGATCATCGGATTTTCGGGCGGCAAGGACAGCACGCTGCTCTTGCAGCTTGTATTGGAAATGGTCCTGGATCTCCCACCGCGGGAGCGATCCAGGACGATCCATGTCGTTGCCAATGACACGCTTGTGGAATCGCCTGTGTTGGCACGTCACCTCGACAGTGTACTTGCGAAGCTCTCTGCTGCGGTCGGTCCGTTGCGCCTTCCCCTGACCGTCGCCAAGACGACTCCGAAGACCGACCAGACCTTCTGGGTCAATTTGATCGGACGGGGGTATCCGTCACCGAGCAAGATGTTCCGCTGGTGCACTGATCGCATGAAAATCCAGCCCACAACACAGTACATTCGAGACCAGGTGAGCGGTGCGGGAGAGGCCATTTTGCTCTTGGGCGTCAGACGGTCAGAGTCCATGCAGCGTCGGCGAAGTGTCGAGCGCCATGAAAACGGACAACGTTTGAACCCACATACGAGCTTGCAGGGGTGCATGGTCTATAAGCCCATCGTCGAGCTCGATACCGACGAGGTGTGGCAGACCCTCCTGCAATCTCAGCCACCCTGGGGCGGAACGCACCGGGACCTGGTGACGATCTATCGCAACGCGGGGGGTGCCGAATGCCCTCTGGTTACAGATAAAAGCGATGCGCCCTCGTGCGGCAGTACATCGTCACGTTTTGGGTGCTGGACCTGCACGGTCGTAGAGAAGGACAGGAGTGCAGCAGCCTTCGTAGAAGCCGGTTATGACGACGTTGAACCGCTATTAGAGTTCCGCGACTGGTTGAAGGATATTCGCGAACGGGGCGATATGCGCATGGCCGTAAGAAGAAACGGAACATTGAACTTCGTCGGAGAAGGCCGGCTGATACCAGGGCCCTTCACCCTCGAGGCGCGCAATACAATCCTCTCACGCCTGCTGGAAGTTCAAGATGAAGTGAACTTCCAGCTGATACATGTTGATGAAATCCAGGAGATCAAGCGCATTTGGGC
Source organism: Ensifer sp. LC384 (assembly GCF_001695865.1). Classification (NCBI taxonomy): domain Bacteria; kingdom Pseudomonadati; phylum Pseudomonadota; class Alphaproteobacteria; order Hyphomicrobiales; family Rhizobiaceae; genus Ensifer; species Ensifer sp. LC384. Next base: position 210,306 of record NZ_MBST01000008.1, on the reverse strand, counting down.
GGAAGACTTCAAAGAAACGGCCGGACGCGCAGATGCCTGATATCATCGACTTCGTTCCTTCCAGCATAGACTTGGACGAACTCGTCGCCGCATGCGACAATTTCCACCTCCCCATCGAGAAGCTGGCTATGCTTTTTGATGCTCGCAGGCGTTTCGAAGGAAGCGGCAACCGTCGTCCCCTCTATAATGCCTTTGACACGATGCTGGCAGACGAGCCTGACCGGCAACATGGGGCTCGGATGACAGAGCGTCTTCCGACCAAGGGCCTTGTGTCGCTTCGGCAGGTGTCGCTCAGAAACTGGAAAGTGTTCGGCAATACGACGATCAATCTTCCGAGCCTCGACCTGTCGAAGCCGGTGATTTTGATTGGCGGCAAGAACGGCTATGGCAAAACCAGCCTTCTTGAAGGCATTCTATTTTGCCTCTTTGGAAAGTCGGCGTTGAGCGAGAGGTCGCGCTTCCTGGGAGAAAGCTCCGCAGCAGGGACGCGCGGTTCGGCATATCGGCAATTCATCCAGAATTCCTTTCATCGGCCCGCAAAGGATCGAGGAGAGACAAGCGCCACCGTCCGTACGGAATGGGAAACCCCTGAGGGAATTCTTGTGGTCGAGCGGCGCTGGTACTTCAACGAAGCCGGAGCGATGGATGAGGAGGATGAAACGCTGACGCTTTATGTCGGCGAAGATGGCAATATCCTGCCCGCCCCTGGCGATGTCGATACAACCGAGTTTTACCAAGGAGAAGTCGAGCGGCGTCTGATGACCGTCGGGGCCGCTTTCTTTTTCCTGTTCGACGCCGAACAGACGTCTTCCTTCTCTGAAAGAAACCTCGACGAGCAGGTTCTGGCGATCACTGAGAGCGCCTTTGGTCTATGGCGTTTCCGGGCAATCGTCGATGATTTGCGCAGCTATTCTCGCGATCGCGTCCGCCGCCAGGAGAAGGTTGGTGATGAGCAAAGCAAGATCGTTTCGGATCTTCTGACTGCGCGAGATATCAAGAAGGGAGTTGCCGGGGAGATTGCCAGCCTTGCCAACGCGCTTGAGACCACCCGCGAGCAGCGAGATGCCAGTTTGGCTCGACTGATGAGCCTGCAAAATGGCGGAACCTATGCATCGATGCATGAACTCCTAGAGCAACGCCAATCACTCACTCTCGAACATGCCCGTGCAGTTCATGAGTTCGCCGGACTGGCGGCCACGACACTGCCGATCGCGCTCGTTGGCAAGAAGCTCCGCAACTCTGTGCTGGCGACGCTCAACGCCGACGATCTGGACGACGACACAACGGGCGGTGTCTTTCAAAATGATGCCGCACTTAAACGGCTGCTCGACGCTATTGAAGGATTGGGCGGCGAGACGCAATCAACCCGTGAAGACGTCTCAAAGGCTTGGAATGCCCTGTCCAAGGCGGTCTCTGGTCAAAGCGACGCGTTGCAGTTTCCGCACCTTACAGCGGTGTTGCGCAAGAGTGTGACCGAACGGCTGCGGCGCCATGAGGATGAACGCACTGCCTTGGCAGAAGCTGCCGAACACATCTCTTCGCTTGCAGCCTCAATAAGGGAAACGGAAACCGCGATCGATGAGGGAAATCGACGTGATGATGCCATCAGAAGCGCTCAGGGCGCAATCGCGACCTCGCAGTCCGAAGTCGAGCAACTGGAGCGCAGTCTTTCCAATGGATCGGAAAAACTGACCTTGATCGAGGCCGAAATCTCCAGGCTAACTGGGACGCTCGATGGTGATGACAACGCCCAGAGTGGCGGCCTGGGACACAGGCGACCCGTTGATCAGGCGCTCAGTCTTGCGGACAAGATCGAACTCGTCACCAACGAGCTTTTGCCCGGCTGCTTCGAAAAGATCAGCCAGAAAGTTACGGAGGTCTACGGCTTCCTGGCCCACAAGGGTAGCATCGCTCGCATTGTTGTCGCGTCGGGCGGGCATGTCTCATTGTTCGACCACGCCGGTCAGGACGTCCGTTCGCTCGATCGTTCAGCAGGAGAACGCCAAATCTTTGCGATGGCGCTGATCGCAGCGATCGGACAGCTGTCGGCGGTCCAGTTGCCGTCGATCATCGATACTCCGCTTGGCCGCCTGGACTCCGATCACCGCGAGCGTCTCTTGCGGTACTTCTCATCGAGTGCCGTTCAAACCATTCTCTTGTCTCAGCCGGAGGAGATCAATGGCAGGTATCTCGAACTGATACGAAACAAGATTGGAGGGAGCTTCCTCCTCGACCATCGTGTCCACGCCGCCGGCATCGGCAGCAGCGTTGCAAGGAGCGGGTACTTTGATGAGGTCGCGGCATGACCAGTTTATCGTCGATTCAACTGGGTGACCTGTTCCGTGCCGATTTTCGGACTTCCCAATCGGGCGATGCGATCAACACCGCCTTGCAGAAGGCTCTCTGTTTCGACTATCGCTATCAGCCCGCGCGTGTTGCTATTGGCCTTTCCCTGGCACAGTCAACGCCCCCGCGCCCCTCCTCCGATATCTTGGGCAAGCCGATCAGAGGCGAAACATTGTTTGGTCAAGAGGAGAGCGAAATGGCTCTCTGGGTGACACTGATCTGCGCGCAGGCGAATATTCGCGCGCCTTCGCGAAAGCAATTCTTCGAACTGGTGGCGGCCCACTGGGCCCGCGGATTAGACTCGCTAGAGAAGAAATTTAAAGTTTATGCCGGAGAGCCACACAACTTTTTAATGAGCCTTTGATCATATCGGTTTATTAACAAAGCCGGCTGTTGCTTAGAGAAGAATTTGGAGGGGACAATTGGACCACGATACGCGCCAAAGGTTGGTCGCTCGCGTTTCTGCGGCCAACAATGTCTCTGGGTCTCTGCTGGAGATGCTCCTCAATCTGGAAGAAGAGTTTTCCAATCTGCACGCGTGGGGCATGCGCCCCGCGTTGAGACGACGCATCGCAGCGGTCGTTGACGAAGAGCTGCGGGCCTCTGGAATCAGCGACAAATGAAGTTTATCTCGATTGAACTCGAAAATATATTTGCCTACCGCAGCCAAGCCCGGGTCGAGTTTGCCCAGGAGGACGAGGAGAAGAATGTCTTCTTGATCTGGGGGCGAAACGGCATGGGAAAGACAAGTTTCCTTAATGCGGTCAAACTCCTTTTCACGGGCACAGAGAGCGGCCAGGCGAGGCAGGTTGGTTTTCCTCCGCAAATATTGCCCCCGCAACGGTATGTCCTCGGCGACACCGGTAATTGGTATGGAGTGATCAATCGGCAGGCACTCAAAAGAGCGCGGGCCGACGGTTCTTCCGTGACTGCACGTGTCACCGCCGTGTGCGAAAGCGGCGGCCGACGATTCAAGGCTGATCGCTCCTGGACCACCGATGACGGACTGACGTTTCGCGAGCAACTTGTTGTTATCGATGGCGAACACCGGCTGACAAACGATGAAGCTGAGGAGCGTCTGGAGTCGATACTACCGAAGGATTATGTCGGGTTCTTCTTTTTTGATGGCGAAGAGGTCAAAGCCATCTCGGAGAGAGTCGACCGTCAGCCTGTCGATTTTGACCGGCTTTTGAGGATCAGCTTTGTTTCGGAGTTGTCCGGCGAACTGGAAACGATCGCCAAGGAAAGGGAAAGAAAGAACCTGAATTCTACGCTCCTCGATAAGATCGGGGCGGCGGAAAGCACTCTGGCGCGCGCCATGCGTAGCAAGCAGGCTGCGGAGCATGTTTTGACCGAGATCGACGAGCACCTTTCCGTCGACGTGCCCGAGCTGAGACGATTGCAGGCGAGGCGCGAGAACCTTTCCTCTGGGGCTTCGGAAAGCCAGCGAGCCGAGCTCGAGGCGCGGAAGAAAGAGATCGAAGGGAGCCTCGAGGAGGCGCGCGACAAGGTCGCTGAAGACGTGCCGTTTTTCGCACCGCCCCTTGCAAATTTTCAGCTGTTGCAGCAGGCCATGCAGTCGATCGAGCAACGCCTGTCGTCTGTAGGGGCGCCCGAAGCGATCGTTGTGCGCAAGGTCACCGAAGCACTGCCTTTCTGGCTGGAAGAGCTTGCATCCGATGATCTTTCGAACGATTCGAGGGCCCGTTTGTCATCGGGACTTGCTGAAAAGGTCGAAGAACTCGTTCGCAATCCAACACCGGAAGGCTTGTTTGGTGGCTTGGAGCTGGCTCGTGCGGAACGTCTGCGTCGCATGATGGTCAGATTGATCGAGTCCGGACCGGACCGGCAAGCCTTGCAATTGGCACGCCTCAATGAGGTGACCCGGCTGAAGTTTGATCTGTCGCAGGTTTCCGACGCCTTGCTTCGCATCGAAGTCGGGTCTCAGGCCAATCTCGACGAGTTTCGTCGCGTTACAGCAACGATCGTGGAGCTCGAAAGTCGTATCGCTGAGGTATATGAGCGCAAGGGCCATCAACAAACGCGGCTGGAGGATGCAAGTCAAGAGATTGCTCGGTCCAGAAAGACCCTCGATCAACTGGGCGCCTCCCAAGCCCAGGCAACGAAGAACTCGGAGGAAGCGCGCGCTATTAGAAAAATCGCTAAAACCCTCAATGATTTGCGAGAGGCAATGCGGGTGGAGACACGCGAGCAAATTCAGGAGAGGATTAATCAACGCCTGCTCGAATTGATTTACGAGCATCCGTTGATTGCGCGTGTTGAACTGGACGACAATTACGTTATGCATTTCATCGACGGGGTTGGCGACCGGATCGGACGATCCAGTCTCTCAAGCGGTCTGCGCCAGCTTGCGGCCACCGCATTGCTATGGGCAATGAAGGACGTCGCAGGACACGACGTACCGGTCATCATTGACACACCGCTCGGCCGCATCGACCGGGAAAATCAGATCAACCTCTTGGCCAACTATTATCCGAAAATCTCGCATCAGGTCATCATCTTACCGACGAACTCCGAGCTCGAAGGCGGAAAGCTTGCCAGGCTGAGACCGTATATCGCCCGCGAATTCACGATCAGGAACGACCGTGGCGATATGGGAGGAATTGAAGTTGGCGGGTTGGTCGTGGAGGAACAATGGTAGATCGTATCCAACTATCAAAGGCCGAGAAGGAACTCCTGCGCCAAATTACCGATGCTGGACTTCGCGCGCGCGTCGACCAGTGGACGGCCGCCCGGCTTGGTCTTGCGAGGTCGCTGCAGAACCTGGAGCCTCCGAGCCCCACCGCATTCAAGCGGCAAAGTTCACAGCCGCAGGGCTCGACGATCCATTCAAACCAGATGACGGGTGAAGGCAAGGGTGAGGCTGAGGACTTCACAGACCTCTATCGTGCCTTGCTTTCTGTTTACGAGGGCCGGAATCTCTTCGACGACGACGACGCGTTTCACGACGCACTCCAGCAACACGTGCGCCGCGGTATTGATGCAATTTCCAAAGAATGGGCTACCGATTCCGATTTCCATCACTATCTGGCAAACCAGCTGTTTGCAGGTGTGGCAAGCCGGTTCGAGGCACCAGATATCGCTGACGACGAAATCGGGCCCCGGATCGAACGGGTGCTCGGACAGCTCGGAGTCGGCGCGAAAATCCTGGAGACCGTTGATGGACCGAGACTGACGCGTTTCACACTGGTTCTTCATGAACTCGACGACCTGGATCGCCTCAGGAGAGGCGTGCCTAAGCTTTCGTTTGCGCTCGGTTTCGGCGAGGCTACGGTGTCTGTCGCTCTTGCGACGGCCGAGCGACAGGTTTACCTCATCGTTCCGCGTCCACCAGCCTCCTGGCGGATTACGACGTGGGCGGATTTGAGACCTATGTTGAGCGAACCCGAAATTCGGGCAATGTCTCTCCCGATTTGCCTCGGTACCGACATTCTGGGCAAAGCTTTCGTAATTGACCTCGCGGACGCACCCCACCTCTTTGTCGGTGGCACTACGGGCAGCGGAAAGTCCATGTGCCTTCATTCCATCCTGCTGTCGCTGCTGGAAAACGCAAACGCGCCCCAGCTGGTCCTCATCGATCCGAAGGCGGTAGAGTTTTCCGCTTACGTCAGCTCCAAGAGGCTTAGGGGACCGGTCACGACGTCTTCCGACGATGCGCTTGCCGTCCTCAATGGCCTCGTGGAGGAAATGGATCGGCGCCAAGAAGGGATGCGCAGGCTAGACGCTCGTAATCTCATGGAAGCCCGTGCCAATGGCGCGGACATGCCGCATATCGTAGTTGTCATTGATGAGCTTGCCGACTTGATCTTGACGCGGCGGGCGGTTGAAACGCCGCTAGTTCGTCTCGCTCAGAAGGCACGATCGGCAGGAATACACCTTGTTCTGGCAACCCAAAGACCCGAAGCTGCCACCTTCCCAGGTCTGCTGCGCTCCAGCACGCCGAGCCGCATTGCGTTGACGGTCCAGAAACAATCCGAATCTCGCATCATTCTCGACGAAGGCGGCGCGGAGTCCTTGCTCATGCGAGGCGACATGCTGGTGCGGTTCGCCGGACGCAGTACCGTGAGAGCTCATGGTTGCCGTGTCGATCAAGCAGACATCATTTCAGCGATAAGGTCCTCATGACAGATCTAACGATTTCCGACTGGAAGCTATTGAAGCTAACCCTCGACCAGACGGGCCCTTTTCAGGACGCCGTCAGAACGGTCAATTTTACCGGTGTGCGTACTGAGGAAACTCCCGACCCTCCGCCGGCCAACCTATTTATGATCCTTGCAAAGAACGGGCATGGAAAAACGACGATTCTTGAGTCGATCCATGGGCTGTTTGGCCTCTTATCGGATCCGCCGACTGGCCGTTTTGCCGAACGGCGCTCGAGGGAACGCGCTCAGGCGGACCTACGTGCAACATGGACAATCGGTGGGAAGACGCAGACGGTTCTGCTGTCGATCTGGACAGGCATCGAGGTGCCGCTTGTCGACTGGACACCGACAATGCTCGACGAGGATGCGCAAGCCTCTGAGTGGGCGAGGATCTGCGTCGATAGCCTCGGCCATGTAAGAGAGGCTAACGCGCTCGGTCAGCTCCTCCTTGATAACATTCGATCGAAGCAGGGGAGCGCTCCGACTGCGATCTTCGGCGAAAGTCAGGAGCTGCCGACCATTCTGTTCTTCCCGGCCGATCGTCGGCTGGTCGCTCCGAGCGGAGAAAGATCGGTGACGAGACCGAAAAACTTCGGCTATTCACCGGCCCAAGTCTTCGGGTCTGATGGACCGGAATGGTCCACATCGGTCGATAATCTGTTGGTCTGGTTCGAATGGCTCGACGACGGACGACTCGAGAGCCTTCTGAAGTATATCAACGGGGAAATCTTCGGTGAGGAAGACAAGGCTCTGCTGCCGCCGAGGCGGGCAGATCTTCAATCCGTCGTTTCCGCGTCATCTGGTGAGCACCCTCTCTCGCATCTAAGCCACGGGGAACGTGCGCTTTTGCAACTTTACATTCGCGTCGCCTGCCACATGACGCGCAACACAATCATCCTGATTGATGAAGTCGAAACCCATCTTCATTCCAAGTGGATGCACCGGGCCTTCCAGGCGTTGAAGCGTCTCTTGGTTCTCCATCCGCAACTTTCGATCGTCTTCTCGACGCATAATCGGGAGCTGCTGAAAGTGTTCGATCACCAGCGTACGGAGCCAGGTCTCGTGAAAGGCGGGCATCTGATCGAGGAAGGCGTTTGATAACGTGACAGATTTTTCGGAAATTTCAGACTTTGAGCAGCTCGACAACCGCTATGTCGACAAGGTCATCGTTTATGTGGAAGGTGAACCTGACGAGAAATTTTACCAGAAACTCCTCGGGCCGAATGTCGGCCATTGCCTTGAACTTAAAGTACCGCCGACGACGGGAAACGAGGGCGTCATAGCCCAGGTGGCTGAGGAGCGCCCCACCAACCCGAAAGTGTTCGGCCTTCTCGACGGCGAGGAAGCCGCAATGTTTGGCGGCATGGGCCATTTTATCGAATGTGAGGCGCCGATTTTTGAGATTCCGGGTGTCGATGGATTGCTTTTTCTCTTCGGTCACGAACTCGAGACCATTTTGATCCTTCATGGCGACCTCTGTGAACACATCAGCGATGATGTTCGAATGCCCGAGCTCGGCAAGCGGACGGTCGAGGAAGTTGAAGAAATGCTGCGCCATTTGAAGCAGCGTTTTTTCGCGGCGGCCCTCTACAAGTACACGGCAAAGGAAATTAGGCGGGGTGGCGGCGATTGCAAGATTATAGATGTCGGCCGCTTCCAAGGTAAGGTCACCGCAACGTCGGTGTTCCGCGATATCCGGAACGAGCTCGTAGGCGAAGGAGTAGATTGGACATTATTCCGCACGACCCTCAAGGACATCATTGATCAAGTTCGTAGCCGCTTTAGAGGCGAGGGATTTGAGGTCGCGAGACGGTCGACGGAAATGGTTCGGTTGGCGGATGGCAAGCAGCTGTTGAACAAGATGAGGTCGCACTACAACAACACGGCCAGATGGGAGGGGCATCTGACAAAAACTGTAACCAGAGGCCAGTTCGCCACGGATTTCCGGAACCTATTGCTTGAAAAGACTGACGCGAATGCGTGATCCACTAGCCAAGAGCTGGTGCGGTAGATCGTGATCCGTTGCTATATATCCATCTACCGCACCGAACGTGAGTCCAGAATCGCTACGACAACCCCCCATGCCCGAAACCTCCCCCTCCCCGTCATCTCGCGTAAACCGAGCTCGCCGACCATCGGCCGCGCCGCCTGCAGCGTGACCTCGAGAGTCTTGGTCACCATGCCGGCCGACACCAGCGGTTTTGCCATGACGAGTTCGACCAGCTCCGGCAGTTTTGACGAGGTCCGCCGGCCGGCGAGTTTTCGCTCCATCATCTGTCGCGCCAGCGCCAGACGATCGTGCTCTTTCAAGCCGACCTCGGCGACTGCGATCAGGCCGTGGGCGATCGCCAGCAGCCGGGTTTCGCGATCGCGATGCCGGCGGCGATCGACGGGGATGGATTTCAGGCCGAGGTTGAGGGCGGCGAGATGGGCCGCGGTGGTGATGCCGGCCTGGCGCAGGATCGACGCGGCCAGCAGCCGGCCGAGCCAGGGCGCATGCTGCAGTACCGCCAGTTCATTCCAGGCATCGAGAGCGACGATCGCCTGCAACACCGGCGGCAGCTCACCGATTTTTTTGAGCACGCCGCGCCATTCCTCGAGCCGCTCGTCCTCGTCCCAATCGAGATCGTAGACCAGCGGATCCTTTTCGGCCCGAGCGCTTTTCGCGGGGCCGGTCCGCCTTGCCTCTTCAATGACGGCGTCCGATCGGGCGAGCAGCGAATCGATGGCGGCGAGCTCGGCGTCGAACGGATTGGATTTTTTGCTCGGAGGCGCCCTCCCCTCCTCCGACGGAAGCAGCATCCTCCGTCGCTCCGACAGCCACGGGACTGTAGGCACGAACAGATGCTGCAGGCCACGCCTGCCGGAGACCATCGGGGCTGAGTGCCCAGCCGGGCGGCTGCGCGGCGATGCGCCGGCGGCTGCGCAGCACGTCACGGGCGATGGTCAGTTCATGCGTCGGGGTGCGGATGTCGTGGCCGGCGTCGTGCAGCACCAGGTCCTCGAGATGGACGAGCTCGCCGTCGATCCATAGCGAGGCGCAGGCATCGGCAAAATGGGATCGTTCGACAATGCCCTCGCCGACCGGCGAACGGGCGATGCGCTCGTCGAGACGGGCGAGCGCGACGCCGGTGTGGGTTTTACTTCGTCATTGCAAACGGCAAAATGTCATATGCTCGTTAGCTTTAGCCGATACATGCGACCTAATTTTCCGCTAACGATTTCAGTGAAACTCCTATTTTGCCGAAGTGATTGCAAAATCGAACCTCAACGGCTGCTCGAGCGATTTCGGATGACGGCGCGACGCATGGCGCAAGCGCCTGCGGACGGGCCGAGGCAATCATCAGCACGACACTACGCGAGCAATTCCACCTGTCGCCTGACATCACTCAACTCAATTTTTCGGCTGGGCTCTGAGCTAGTGATTCTGGATTAATTGCCCCCTATCGCGAAACGCTCTATTTTCCCTTGCAGGGTGCCTCGACGAGACGGGACGGCTTCGCAGCGCCGCCGGACCGGTTCGGTTTCCGCACCAATCCCAGATGCCGTTCGACGAAGCGATCCACGAGGAGACGAGCGATGGGCGCAACGACACCGGAAACCATCATGCAGCTCGGCATGGGCTTCTGGGCCTCCAAGGCCATGCTCAGCGCGGTCGAGCTCGGCGTCTTCACCGAGCTCGCGGCCGGACCGGCCGGCCTGCCTGACCTGCAGGCCAGGCTGAAACTGCATCCCCGCTCGGCCCGCGACTTCCTCGACACCCTGGTGGCCCTGAAGCTGCTCGAACGCGAGGACGGCCGCTATCGCAATGCCCCTGATACGGACCTCTTCCTCGACAAGGCGAAGCCGTCCTATATCGGCGGCATCCTCGAAATGGCCAATGCCCGGCTCTACGGTTTCTGGGGCTCGCTGACCGAAGCCCTGCACACGGGAGAGCCGCAGAACGAAGCCAAGCACAGCGAGGACTTCTTCGCTGCGATCTATGCGGAGCCGGCACGGCTGCGCGGGTTCCTCGAGGCGATGAGCGGGATCAGCGCCGGTGCGGCGCAAGCGATCGCCGCCAGGTTCGACTGGTCGAAATATACGACCTTCGCCGACGTGGGCGCGGCGCAGGGCATGGTGCCAGTGGTGATCGCGCGCGCCCATCCGCATCTCCAGGCCATCGGCTTCGACCTGCCCGCCGTGCAGCCGATATTCGACGAATTCGTCGCCCGGCAGGGCCTCGCTGACCGTATCCGCTTTCAAAGCGGCAACTTCTTCGACGGCCCGATGCCGCATGCGGATGTGATCGTGATGGGGCATATCCTGCACGACTGGGATCTTGCCGAGAAGAGGAAGCTTTTGGAAAAGGCCTTCGCCGCGCTGCCGAACGGCGGGGCCCTGATCGTCTACGACGCCGTCATTGACGACGAGCGCCGCAGCAACGCCTTCGGCCTGCTGATGAGCCTGAACATGCTGATCGAGACCCGCGGCGGGTTCGACTACACCGGCGCCGACTGCCAGACCTGGATGCACGACGCCGGTTTCGTGTCCACGCGCGTCGAGCCGTTGCTGGGGCCGGACTCGATGGTGATCGGCTTCAAGCCCGGCTGAGCGGAAACCACGCCCCCGGTCGGTGTTCCGCAAGATCGACCCATGGGGGCAATGTCGATTGCCTGGCGCTGACAACGCCGTCGGTCAATCTGATTTTGAACAGCGGCTGCAAATAACGCCCACCGGCTCCAAAAGCCTCACGACGGAATTCCGGGCTTGGAGTTCGATCCTCCCCTGCCCGGGCGAAATTGTGACGTCGAAATCGAAGACCAAATTTTTCGCTTACGGCTTCAATTGAAATCCGGAAGCCAAAGCCACAGCCACAGCCAGAAAATATGCCCCCAGTTACCCTAGAATTCTCATCTTGGTCATCTTGAGCATTGATTAACCATATGAATTAACGCTTTAAATTTCACAAACGGAAATTAATCGGCTTTACGTTTCCGTCATACGGACGGAAATTTCCACGCCCAATCACTATCGATAGGTTCCCCGTATCGCTAGTGATGGATTTTGAGTCGCAAAAGCTCGATGTCAGTCGTCCCTGGATCGGTGGATTCGCCTGAAATCCGGGCTTTTCAGCTATTCCCGCCAACACGGCACAAGCCTATTCCCAGGACAACTGATCCTTAGGGAGCCGACCACTGGGGTCATGCACCTCCACCTTGTGCGGCAGGTTTTGCCCCCAGTTCCAAAGCACCAGGTTACGATCACCTTCTTCGGCACCCGGCGCAAAGCTGGGCACCAAGATGCCCGCCATACCCCGTGCGCTCAGGCGATCGTATATCGCCCAGGATGCAGGTCTCCTGCCTTCGGAAAGCGTGGTCGCCCAACTGCAGGCCATTTCCTCAAGAGTGACGGTATTCGCTGCGCGTCCAACTTCAGAAGTAAGATCCGCGACGTCATCGCAATCGACATCATAGGAACAAAGGACACACGGGTCGATACGATGGGCGAAGCCTTGATTGGCTTCCTTGACCGCCGTCATGACGCTGAGTGCGAGGTAGAGAGCCGGCACACCTTTTGGGTTGAAGCGCGCGCCCCTGATAGCCGCACCATCTCCCGAGACGGGTTTGAAAGCCCAGCGCGGGTCATGCGCTCGGTAGCAATTCCCCACAAACCTCAAGCGAAGCCCCCGAGGGCCATATGATCGAGGTAATCACGCACCGCCCCCGCCTTGCCGTCTTTCACCAGCGCTTCAGCCGTGCGCCCGCCAAAGGCAGGCAGGGGCTGAGCGCGGTACCAAGCCATTGCCTGCTCCTTGCCACCGGCCCAATCTGAGACACGACTGATGATCTCCAGCATTTCCCGAAGGCGACCCTGCGTTTTTGCACCTTGGCTGCGCTCGCTTCTGTACAGCGTTTCGCGCGCCAATCCCGCGGTCTCGGCCAACTGGCTCTTCGACATGCCGAAGCCGGTTGCGACGCGTTCAACGGCGATCTTTCCCGCCCGATCCATATAGGAAAGGACCAGAGGACCGCTCTGTTCGGGAGATTTGAGAACTTGAACCATGATCAATTCGCCATATCGGACAACTCATTTATTGTGCAAATTATATGGCACTTCTGTCGCGGATGCAAGCGGCCGGCAAGAAAGTACTCCTGTCCAGGCTAAGGGGGCGCCAGCTATGAGCTTCATGCCCCTCCTGAGCCCAACTGTCGCTTGGCAGTTAATTGCGAGAATCTAGAGTCAATGAAGTCAGCGGCTTAGCTTTGCACGTAATTTGAGAATGAGCACTTAATTTGATAACCGTACCGCGTCGGTTGCACTTAATGTGAGAATGGAGCGATCGGGAATCGGCGGAGCCGTATTAGCTGTGGCTCAGCCACAGCGCCGAACGAATGCCCAATTCGCCGCGGCCTGAGAGTTAATGCCTTAGCAGTCAATTTGAGAATCCGGCCGCTCAGTTTCTCATCATTAAATGCCAAATCGAACTGAAACAGCCGCATTCTCACATTTACCTGCCAAGCGACACATCCTTTCCCATCGGTTGCTCCTATTCCAATTCTCGCGTGTCATCCTCAAAAGCCAAGAACGACCGCTCCCCCCCCCCCCGTCAGCCCTGCTCCAGCGGCGGTCTTTTCGGAAAATCCAGCCAGTGCTACGACCTCCGTCCTGCACGGGCCGGCAGAGGTCATAGGTGCACTGTCGAATCTCACCCGCATGCATACTCGGGCAGACAAAGCGCCTACGGAACGCGCTGTGAGCGAATGCGGCGAAATTCCGCGTTTGGGGCACTCAGTGCTCCCCGGCTCCCGCTGCGGAGACCGTCTGCAGCAGCCAGTCTTGGAACGCCGAAACCTTCGGCATTTTGACCTTTTGCGCTGAGGCCACGAACCAGTATCCCCCCGAACTCTGAAGCCGCTCCTTGAACGGGGCGACGAGCAGGCCGGACCGCAGCTCCCGCTCGATCAGCGTCGAGCGTCCGAGTAGGATGCCCTTGCCTTCGATCGCCGCCCGGATCGCCATAATCGACTGATCGAAGGCAGCACCCGCAGTGGTGTCGATGTCCGCGATGCCGGCGTGGGCGAGCCAGGCGTCCCAGTCTTCCGCATAGCCCGGCACATGCAGGAGATCGCTGCCGCAAAGCGCACCGGCGCTCGGGAGCTCGGCCGCAACCTTCGGCGCGCAAACCGGAAAGATCTCGTCGCGCATCAGCAAGACGGCCTCCTGTCTCGGCCAGTTGCCCCAGCCGTAGCGGATCTCGGCATCCACCTTGCCCTGCCCTTGATCAAGCGCCGTCAACCTGAGATCGATGTTGGGGTGCGAAGCACGGAAAAGATCGAGCCTTGGGGCAATCCATTGGCTGGCAAATGATGTCGGCACGTGCACGACAAGCACGTCGCGCGCGCCCCGGTCGTTGAACTTCTGCGTCGCTTCCTCAATCAGCGCGAAGGCGCGCCCCAGATCCTCGGCGTATCGGCGGCCGGGGCCTGTGAGCCTGACACCGTTTGCATGGCGGTCGAACAGGTCCTTCGCAAGACGCTGCTCCAGGACGCGAATATGCTGGCTGATTGCCGACGGCGTCACATGGAGTTCGGCGGCCGCAGCCGCAAAGCTGCCGAGCCGGGCGGCGGCTTCGAAGGCACGGAGCCAGTTCAGGGGAACGCGTTCGGCAGGCATGGCACCCTTAGATTTTCTTGCTCTGACCCAAAGGTATTCGCGTTTGCGCGACGGAACAAGAGGCATGTAGCCTCGCCTCCACTCGACCAAGGTTCTGTTGGAGAGGTGCCGAAATGGATATGTTTTCGACCTATTGTCCTGGGAAGGGGCTGCCGCGCGAGTTCTATCTGAGCGAAGAGATTTTTGCCGCCGAGCAGCAGAAGATCTTCCGCAACAACTGGTTCTTTGCCGGCCACACGGTCGAGTTGCCGAAGCCCGGAGACTATATCACGCTCGATGTCGGTGGTGCGCCGGTCGTCCTCGTGCGAGACCGTAGTGGCAAGGTGCACGCCCATCACAATGTCTGCCGACACCGCGGCTCGATCATCTGCACCAAGGAAAAGGGCACGGCTGCGCGTCTTGTCTGCCCCTACCACTCCTGGTCATACGCCCATGACGGCGCGCTGATCGGCGCACCGATGATGGGCGAAGAATTCGACAAGAGCGCCCACGGGCTGAAGCCGGTTCATGCGGAGGAATCGGATGGACTGATCTTCGTCAATCTCTCCGAGACGCCTTCCCCGTTCAGCGAGTTGCGCGACCACCTTTCGCCAATCCTGAAATCCCAGGGCGTCGCCCGCGCGAAGATAGCGCTCATCCGCGACTATCATCTCGACGTGAACTGGAAGATCGTCGTCGAGAACAACCGCGAGTGCTACCATTGCGAGGCCAACCATCACGGCTACGTCTCGGTTCAGTACGACACCGAGAATGATAATCCGGCGCTCAAAGGCGAGATCGCCGAACGCCTCGCCGATTGCACGATCCGGTGGGAAAAGGCGGGCCTCGACGTCGCCCGGGTCAACACCTCGTCGAACAACACCGCCGAATGGTTCCGTGCTAACCGCACGCCGGTGCGCAAGGGTATGGTCACCGAAAGCCCGGACGGCCAGCTGGTGTGCAACGTGTTGATGGCCGGTTTCGCCGACCCCGACATGGGGACGGCCCGCGCCAACACGAACATCAATTTCTGGTGCCACGCGAACTCCGACTATGCCCATACGGTGCGGATCACTCCGGTCTCGCCGACGAAAACGATCGTGCGCGGCTACTGGCTTGTCGATGAGGCGGCCGTCGAGGGCCGCGACTATGATCCCGAGAAGGTCGCGGCCTTCCACGATCAGGTGATGTCGGAGGACTGGGAGATCTGCCGCCGGCAATGGATCGGCGTCACCTCGCCCGGCTTCGACCCCGGCCCCTATTCGCCGACGAAGGAGCAGAACGTCGATCGCTATATCCGCTGGTATGCCCGGCGGATGAGCGCATGATGCTCCCATGATGGTGCCAGCCATGCTCTCCAGGCCGGAAATCCTGCTGCAAGTCGCCGATATCGAGGCGCTGACTGCGCGAGTCTCGGCCTACAGGTTGGTCTCCCCTTCTGGCGAGCACCTGCCGGCCTGGGACGCGGGCGCTCATCTCAACTTCCACCTGCCAAGCGGCCGCTCGCGTTGTTACTCGCTGTGTGGCGACCCCGCCCGGACGTCCGAATACTGGATCGCCGTCCAGCGCGAGGAACAGGGCGAAGGCGGCTCGCTGGAGGTGGCCAGAACTTTTGCGCGCGGGGTCGTGGTGCGCGCCGACCGGCCGCGCAACGGTTTTGCGCTGGCCGAAGATGCCCGGCGTCATGTCCTGATCGCCGGCGGCATCGGTATCACGCCGATCATCGCGATGATCCATCATCTGCGGCAGGCCGAGGCGGATTATTTCGCCCATGTCTGTGCGCGCGCTCTCGAAGAAACAGCGTTCCGCGCGTTCGTTCTCGACGAAGTCGCCGCCGGCCGCGCAGCGCTCCATCACGACGGCAACGATCCCGCCCGCCGTCCCAACATGGCCGCACTGGTCGGCGAGGCTGCCGCCGGAGCCCATGTCTATGCCTGCGGCCCGGCAGGGTTCCTCAAGGCATTTGGCAAGGCGACCGAAAGCTGGCCGCGTCATCAGATACATGTCGAAAGTTTCGTCCCCAACGAGCGCCTGGGCGACGGCGACCAAGGGTTCGAGGTCGAGATAGCCTCGAGCCGCGAGGTCATTGCAGTGCCGGCCGACAAGACGCTGCTCGCAGCGCTGGCCGAGCGCGGACATGGTATCGCGACGAGCTGCCGGCAGGGGATCTGCGGCTCCTGCATGGTGCGCTACCTCGACGGCATTCCCGATCATCGCGACGAGGCACTCTCCGAAGTCGAACGGCAGGAATACCTCACTGCCTGCTGCTCACGCGCGCTTTCACCAAGGCTCGTCCTCGACCTCTGACGAATTTGCGTTGCGCCGGCGGGAGGCCGTCTCAACGGGCAAACAAACCGGCAATCTCTCGCTGTCGTAAGCTCAATCCGGAAAGGCCGAAAATGTCTAGCAAAGTTCCCGCGCACGCCCGCATCGTCATCGTCGGCGGCGGCGCCATCGGCACCAGTATCGCCTACCATCTTGCCCAAGCGGGAGAGAAGGATGTGCTCCTCCTCGAAAAAACCGCGCTGACCGCAGGCTCCACCTGGCATGCCGCCGGGCTGATGGGGCAGCTGCGCAGCAAGGTCAACCTCACCCGCCTGATGCAGTACAGCGCCGACCTCTGCGCCCGGATCGGCGCCGAGACCGGCCAGGACGTTGGCTGGAAGAACGTCGGCAGCCTCAGGCTTGCCGCCTCCGACGCGCGCTGGGAGGAACTGAAGCGCGCCCATACGGCCGCCAAGAGCTACGGCTTCGACATGGAACTGATCGGCCCCGATGAGATCAGGCGGCTGTTCCCGCTCATCGACACCAAGGGGCTACGCGGTGCGACCTGGATCGCCTCGGACGGCCATGTCGATCCCTATTCGTTGACCCATGCCTATGCCAAGGGTGCGCGCGCCGGCGGTGTGCGCATCGTCGAGGGGGTCACCGTCACCGGTTTCACTATCAAAGACCGCCGCATCACCGCCGTGAAGACGAGTGAAGGCGAGATCGGTTGCGAGATCGTCGTCAACGCTGCGGGCCTCTGGGCGCGCCAGCTCGGCGAACTCGCAGGCATCGATCTACCGATCACCGTGGTCGAGCACGAATACTTCGTCACCGAGAAATCGCCCTTGGTGCCGGACGACCTGCCGACGCTGCGCGACCCCGACGCCAATTTCTACGTCAAGCCCGAGCCGGGCGCGATGGCGATCGGCGGCTGGGAGAAGGAGACGCGCGCCGCCTACGGCCTCGGTAAGTTGCCGATGAGCTTCGGCCAGGAGCTGTTCGCCGACGACCTCGAGCGCATCGCCGAAGTGATCGAAGGCGCCTCGAACCGCATTCCGATGCTCGGCGAACTCGGCGTGCGCTCGGTGGTCAACGGCCCGATCCCGATCTCCGCCGACGGCGAGCCGGTCATGGGCCTTGCCGGCGACTTCGAGAACTTCTTCGTCGCCTGCGGCTTCACTTCCGGAATCGCAGCCTCGGGCGGCGCCGGCCGCGCCATGGCCAACTGGATCCTGGAAGGCGATCCTGGCATGGACCTCTGGGCCTTCGACCTTCGCCGCTTCGGGGGGCCGCACGGCGGACTTGCCTATCTGCGCGACAGCGCCATCGAAGCCTATTCGAAATATTACGCCATCGCCTGGCCGGAAGAGGAACGCTCGGCCTGCAGGCCGCTGCGCCGCTCACCGCTTTATGAGACCCTCACGGCCAAAGGCGCCGTCAACGGCGTAAAGTTCGGCTGGGAGAGACCCAACTATTTCCTGCAATCCGGCGAAGCAAAACCGCCGCTTGAAACCTTCGAGCGCGCACCTTACGCCGAGGTCATCGGCCGCGAGCACAGTGCCGTGCGCCAGCGTGTGGCGCTGGTCGACCAATCGTCCTTCTCCAAATTCGAGGTGACGGGCCCGGGTGCGCTTCGTTACCTGCAGTGGCTGGCGGCCGCCAATGTCGACCGCAGTGAGAACGCCGTGATCTACACGCAACTGCTCAACAGGCGCGGCGGCATTGAGGCCGACCTCACCATCATGCGGCGACGCGAGGATGTCTTCCATGTCGTCACCGGCTCGGCCTTCGGCACGCGCGACGGCGGCTGGATCCGCAGCCACATGCCGCGCGACGGTTCGGTTCAGGTGCAGGAGGTGACCGGCGCCTACGGCGTCATCAACCTGTGCGGCCCGCTTTCGCGCGACGTCCTTGCCAAGGTGAGCGAGGATGACGTCGGCAACCACGCCTTCCCCTACATGACGTGTCGCGACATCCGTATCGGCTGGGCGCCGGTCATGGCCGCGCGCGTCACCTATGTCGGCGAGCTCGGATGGGAGCTACATGTGCCGACCGAATACATGGCTTACGTCTACGAGCTGTTGAAAGAGGCGGGAGCCGCGTTCGACATCGCCGACGTCGGTTACAAGGCAATCTCCAGTCTGCGCATGGAAAAGCGCTACCTCTATTGGGGCGCCGACATCACTCCCGACGACTCGCCCCTGGAGGCGGGACTGGGCTTTGCCGTGTCGATGAAGAAGGGCGATTTCCACGGTCGCGACGCGATCGCCGCGCAGAAGGAGGGGGGCATCGTCCGCAAACTCGCTTGCTTCCGGCTCGATGAGCCTCTGCCGGTATATGGCGGTGAAGCGATGTCGGTGGACGGCCGCGTCGTCGGCATGACCACCAGCGGCGATTTCGGCCACACCGTCGGCGCTTCGCTCGTGTTCGGATATCTCAAGGGGGAGGACATGGCGCTCAGTGAAATCGAAGTAGAGGCGTTCGGCCGCCGCAGCAGAGCAAGGGCCGTCGAGCGCTGCGCCTATGACCCTTCCGGCGAGCGTATCCGCATCTAGCTTCGTCGCAAACGAACCAGTTTCCACAAATTGCAACATTTCTTTGCCCTGGCGAATGATGTTGCCGCATGTCCGACTCGCAAAACCTCGGGCGCTCGCGCCGCGCCGCCACGACGAAATACTAAGGCGCGTCGCGACCGACGGCTCCGTGAGCATCACGGAGCTGGCAACATTCTTCGACGTGTCGCGGGAGACGAAACAATGAAGAGCTACACCAGCGTCAAGACCTATTCGCTGCCATGGCCCTCAACGAGAACGTTACATCATAATCGCGAGGGCGCCGCCTCGGCGCCCTTGCTCCCGTCCATCGGGATCTCCAAGAAAAGTCCGTGCACTTGCACCTATCCCAATGCGCTCGACTTGGCGGCTGATCTTTCACCGCTCCACCCCTCCTGCCCCGGGTTTGGCCCATGTCAACCTTTGCGCTTACCATTGTGCTTGTCGCGGCTTTCCTACATGCGAGTTGGAATGCCTTGGTCAAGGCGGCGACAGACCGCGCCGTCGTGCTTGCGGCGGTTTCCGCCATGCACACCGTGCTCGGCGCGGCACTCGTACTTATTGCCGAGCCGCCGGCGCCAGCCAGTTGGATCTGCATCTTCCTGTCGACGGTCATCCACTACGGCTACTACGTTTTCCTCTTCCACTCCTACCGGATCGGTGACCTGTCGCAGGTCTATCCGATCTCCCGCGGACTCGCACCGGCGCTCGTGGCCGCCAGCTCATTCCTCCTGATTGGCGAGAACCTTTCGCCCACGGGCTGGGCCGGCCTGGCGGCAATTTCGGCCGGCATAGGGTATCTCGCGATCCAGAGGGGAGCCGCCGGGGCCGATCCACGGGCAGTCGGCGTGGCGGCAATCAACGGCCTGCTGATCGCCGCCTATTCGGTGGTCGACGGCATCGGCGTGAGGCTGAGTGGCAATCCCTTCGGCTATATGGGTTGGCTCTTCCTGCTGGAGCTGCCGGTGTCACTCTGCGTATTCGCCCGCAAATGGCGCGGCTCGGCCACCATAGAGAGCCGCACCGTTGCGCTCGGCCTCGTTGGCGGCGTCGGAGCCGTCACCGCCTATGGCCTCGTCATCTATGCCAAGACGGTCGCTCCGCTCGGAGCGGTATCGGCGGTGCGAGAATCGAGCGTAATCATCGCGGCACTGATCGGGCTTTCCATCTTCGGCGAGAGGCCATGGCTCGGACGAATCGTCTGTGCAGCGATCGTCGCCGGCGGTGTCGTCACCCTCGCGTTTTCTGCATGACGTACGTCCGGACACGCTGCAGAAAGTATAAATTCTACCTTCCATGTTATAAAAATAATAGATTTTACTTATTGACTGCCGGTTTCCAGTATCAAGTCGGACGAGGCGTAATTCCAGGCATCTGCTATGCTCAAATGCCAGTTGAAGCCTCTCCCAAATGCATCGCGCTTAAAGCCGAAAAAGGGGAGCAGATACAAATGCATCAGCAGAAATCTGTCGTACTTGCCGCCTTCGCCGCAACGCTAATGTCGACGGCTGCATTGGCCGAGAATCAGCTAACGGTCTACACTGCCATCGAGGCCGAGGACCTCAAGCGCTACGCCGAAACGTTTAATCAGGACCATCCCGACATCAAGCTCAACTTCGTCAGGGATTCCACCGGCGTCATCACTGCCAAGCTTCTCGCCGAAAAAGACAATCCGCAGGCCGACGTTCTCTGGGGGCTCGCCGCCACCTCGCTCCTCGTCCTGAAGGCCGAAGGCATGCTCGAGCCTTACGCGCCGAAGGGCGCCGAGCTTCTCAAGCCGAAGTTCATCGACAAGGACACGCCGCCAAGCTGGGTCGGCATGGATGCCTGGGCGGCCTCCATCTGTTTCAATACCGTCGAGGGACAAAAGCTTGGCCTGACCGCACCGAAGAGCTGGAAGGATCTCGCGAAGCCGGAGTATAAGGGCCATGTGGTAATGCCCAATCCAGCCTCGTCCGGTACCGGCTACCTCGACGTTTCGAGCTGGCTGCAACTCTTCGGCGAGCAGCGCGGCTGGGCCTACATGGACGAGCTCCACCGGAACATCGCCACCTACACGCACTCCGGCTCCAAACCGTGCAAGATGGCGGCGGCCGGCGAAGTTCCGATCGGCATTTCCTTCGAGTTCCGGGCGGCCAAGTCGAAGGCGGAAGGCGCGCCTCTCGACATCATCATTCCCGAAGAAGGCATTGGCTGGGACATGGAAGCCTCTGCGATCGTCGCCGGCACTGCCAACGAAGAGGCGGCCAAGACGCTCCTCGACTGGTCCGTCAGCAAGAAAGCCAACGAGATGTACAACGTCGGCTACGCCGTTGTGGCGATGCCGGGCGTCGCCAAGCCAGTTCCGCACCTGCCCGCCGACATCGAAGACAAGATGATCGACAACGACTTCGAGTGGGCTGCCAACAATCGCAAGGCGATCCTCGAGGAATGGCAGAAGCGCTACGACAGCAAGTCCGAGCCGAAGGGTTGACACAGTCGACCAGGTGGCGGGGCGTCGTCGCTGTCGGCGCCCCGCCGCGCGCTGAACGCACCCGATCGCCCCAGAAACCGGAGAGCGCCACCAAGATCGGGGCCGAACGCGCTTACCTCAGAATAAACAAGGCCTGGAAAGGCCTCGGCAGTTTCAGAGGCTGAAGAACATCTCGCTTGAAATGAAGGAGCGCGACTTCATCTGCGCCCCTCGGCCCTTTCGGCTGCAAGATCAGCGCTTCTCAGAGCGTTTGCGGGATTCGATGCGCAGGCCGAGACAACCGCCTTCCCGGCGCGATTGCCGCATCGTCTTTCAGCCCTAGGCATATCCGAAGACTGGAATTGAACTGACAGCAACATGAGACAGGAAATCGCCACATCTAAAGAGCGCACATGGACGCCCTTGCCCGCACGAAAACGCTGGGGCCGGACGGCACAGGGAGAAGGCCGATGACGACTGAAACGAACACCCAGCCAAATCCTCGCGAAACCCAATCGTCGCTCGCTGCTCAACTAGCGGAACGCGCGACACGCATCGTGGATCTCATGCGGTCGATCAATGACATCGCCCGATTGAATGCCGGTATCCGCTCCTTGCTACCCGATCCGACATCGCCACCACAGGGCGTTGCCGGATCGTTCGCCCGCCTCAGGCAGAGGATTGGCCAAGGCGTCGATCGTTGGAGGCTGACCGAGAACGACGGGAACGGTCTCACCCCCCCGGCGCGGAGGAGTTTCTGGCCGTTAGACGGTCTTTGATCCACCTGACTTGGCGCGGTCGCAAGGAGATCATCGCCGCGGCCGCGCAGAAGCACTACGCCGAGTCCGAAGGCGGCCCGATCACGATCGGATTGGATTTGGGCCAAGTCGGTCTTCCAGGTTCACGCCGTCACTGGAGACGGACATGTTGCTGTCCGACGTACGTTGCGGCGATCGCAGGTGCTGGAGTTCTTTCGAGGCCTCGGTCCCTGTCTGGTCGGCCTCGAGGCTTGCGGGAGTGCGCATCACTGGGCGAACGCGATCAGCGAAATTGGCCATACCGTGAGGTTGATGCCGCCCGCCTATGTGAAGGCCTATGTCAAACGTAACAAGACCGACGCAGCGGATGCTGAGGCGATCTGCGAGGCCGTAACGCGCCCGACGATGCGCTTTGTGCCCATCAAATCGGCTGAGGAGCAAGCTGCTGGTATGGTCTTAAAGACCCGAGAGTTATTCGTGCGCCAGCGAAGCCAGACGGCGAACGCCATGCGTGCCCACATGGCTGAGCTCGGGATCATCGCCGCGACCGGCATGACCTGCATTGCCAAGCTCGTTGCCATACTGCGCGACGACCAAGACAGGCGTCTACCAGCTCCGGCTCGCGCCGCGCTTCTCGAGATGGCCGAGCAAATTGAAACGCTCACAGAAAGGATCGAGATGCTCGACACCAAAATTGTCGCGGCGGTGAAGGTCGATGATGCGGCCCGCCGCCTGACGACCATTCCCGGTGTTGGTCCTATCATCGCTGCGACCGTCCGGGCCGCCGTCCAAGATCCCGCAGCCTTCCGAACCGGGCGGGATCTGGCCGCCTGGATAGGTATCACACCGCGAGCGAACTCGAGCGGCGGCAAGGAGCGGCTCGGCAAAATATCCAAGCGAGGCAATAAGCAGTTGCGAACTCTGCTCATTGTCGGTGCTACGTCTATCCTGAAGTAGGCTCGCAGAGGCGTAAAGTTACCTGCCTGGATCGGGTCCCTGATGGCACGACAACCCTACAAGGTCGCCGCCGTGGCGCTAGCCAACAAGATGGCGCGCACAATATGGGCCCTTCTCGTCAAGGGTGGCACCTACCAACCACCGTCGACTACGCCGACGGCGTAGAAACAGAATTCCCAGGGCCTCGGCGCTGGGATAAAGCAGCAAGGTGCGAAAGCGTGATGAACCCGAGGGGCGACACCTCGATGCCGATCAGACCGTCTGACTCACTGTGCCTTTGAGCGCGCAAAATTGATTAGGCGATCGGCATCGCGGATCTCATCGTGGCCAGCGGTCGATGACCGCGCTGACAGGCCGGACATATGACTGCACCGTCCGACGGAGAATTACGCGACGACAACCTTGCTAACCGGGCCGTTCCACATATGAGTCAGAGCCAAAATTGGACGCCGATATGGGGTGATTTTTGGACGCCGATTGACATCTCGACGCAGTCGCGTCAGACGGGCATTCTTGTGGATGTTCATTCGGACCCTCCCATGAGTGCTGAAGCTTGGTAACTCCAGTCTCCTCGGTTCGGTCCGAATGGACAACCTACTGAAGGCTCACACCTAGGCGACAACGATTTGCGTTCCGCCCCCCTTCAGCGCCTCAGCGAGGGCCGGGGGCGGCGCATCATCGGTGACAAGCCTGTCGATCCTGGCCCAGGGAGCAACTTCGAAAATGCCGCGTTTGCCGAATTTCGAGGCGTCTGCCAGCACCGTGACAGAATCGACCCGCTCGATCATCGCCTGCGCGACCTCCGTTACCTGCGCATCGAAATCCATCACCGCATTCTCGTCGACCGCACCGACCGTGAGGAAGGCATGGCGGGCGCGGAACTTGCGGATCTGCTCGACCGCGAACTGGCCGAGCGATTCCCCCGCATCCGCGCCATAAGCACCGCCAATCAGGAAAACCTTGTGATCCGGATTTGCCGACAGAGTGGCAGCAATCCGCCAGGAGTTCGTTACAACGACAAGTGCTGGAAGATCCACCAGCGCCTCGGCGAGGATCAGTGTGGTCGTTCCCGTGTCGATGAAAACGGCATCACCCGGCGCAAGCAGGCTGGCCGCGGCATGGGCAATCTTGCGCTTGGCGGGTAGATTTTCCGCCATGCGCAATGCGAAGGGGCCCTCCACAGCCGGCTCGACCGAAGTGTTGGAACGCACGCGGGCACCGCCGTGAAACTTCTTCAGACGTCCCATCGCATCGAGATTGGCAAGGTCGCGTCGGATCGTTTCGCGCGACGCACCGAGCGTCTGCGCGAGGTCATCGACGCTGACTTCGCCCGCCTTATGCACGAGTTTCACAATTTTTTCGTGGCGATCCGCGGGCCTCACGGCGCCTCCTTCCGATGACGATTTCGAGCAGAAATCCACTCTATTTCCAGAATCTCTCTCCTTGTACCGTGCAATTCGGTCAAGTCAACGACCGAAACATGCCCGTTCAGTCATCACATCGAATTCTACTCGCCGCGGCCAGTGGCCAGTGGAAGGCCTCTCAGGCCCTATCCTGGCGGCCCTTCACTTGCCGGCGCGCTTTACATTCGGTCATTTAGTTTATACCGTTCAGTCATTAAATGACCGAACGGGAGACGATGTTTTGCCTATCCAGTCGCCGACTGCCGACCCTTTCGACGTTGCCATCATTGGCGCGGGCGTCGTCGGCTGCGCGGTCGCCCGCCGGTTTGCGCTTGCAGGGGCAAAGGTGGTGCTTCTCGAAAAGGGCCCTGACATCCTATCGGGAGCGTCCAAGGCCAACAGCGCCATCCTCCACACGGGCTTCGACGCACCGCCGAACAGCCTTGAGCTGGAACTGGTTCGAGCCGGTCGGCAGGAATATCTCGAGATAAAAGACAGCCTGAACCTGCCGCTGGTAACGACGGGAGCCTTCGTCTGCGCCTGGAACGCGCAGGAGGCGGACAAGCTGGAGGCGATCGCCAGCCAGGCGCGCGACAACGGCACGGCTGATGTCTCGCTGTTCACGGGCCAGGAGGCACGGAGCGCCATGCCCTCGCTCTCCGAGCGTCTTGCCGCCGCGCTGGAGGTGCCGGGCGAACACGTCATCGACCCTTGGTCAGCGCCTCTTGCCTATCTCACCCAGGCGATCGCGCTTCGCGCGCGGTTCGTGCGCGGCGCCGAACTCCTCAAGGGGACGTTCGATGACGCCTGGCGGCTCGACACAACTGCGGGCGAGATCGTCGCCGACACCGTGATCAACACAGCCGGGCTTTATGGCGACCTCGTCGATGACCGCCTCGGCCTCGGCGCCGGCTTCCGCATCAAGCCGCGCAAGGGTCAGTTCGTCGTGCTCGACAAGGCGGCCTGTCGTCATGTTCCCCGCATCATCCTGCCCGTGCCGACAGAGATCACCAAGGGCATCGTCGTCTGTCCGACCGCCTTCGGCAACGTGCTCGTCGGTCCGACGGCGGAAGAACAGGAAGACCGGGTGCGCGCCACGGTCGAAACCGAAACGCTCGAAACGCTTGTCCGCCGCGCGGCAGAGATCGTTCCCGCCCTTGCCGACATTCCCGTCACCGCCGTCTATGCCGGGCTTCGGCCGGCGAGCGAAGAAAAGGGCTACCGGGTCTTCGTGCGGCCTGAAAGGCGGGCGATCACGCTCGGCGGCATCCGTTCCACCGGCCTCAGCTCGGCGCTTGGCCTTGCCCAGCATGCCTTGAAGCTTCATGCCGGCTTTGCCGGCGGCTATCGCCCGCCGGAAAACATACCGGCTATCGCGACGCCAAATCTCGCCGAATGCCGCGAACGCGACTGGCAACGCCCTGACCACGGCGAGATCGTCTGTCACTGCGAATTGGTCACGCGTCGGGAAATCGAGGCGACGTTCGAAAGCGCGGTGCCCCCCGGCGATTTCGGCGGGCTTCGCCGGCGCACGCGCGCCGGCATGGGCAGCTGTCAGGGGTTCTACTGCAACGCGCGCCTGGCGGAGATGACCAAGGGCAAGCTCGCCACACCGCTGGCCGTCGAGAAGGAGGGCAAGCAATGAGCGCGTTCGACGCAGATGTCCTCGTCGTCGGCGGCGGGCCTTCCGGCGTAGCGGCGGCAATCGAGCTTCGCCGGCGGGGCACGAAACGCGTCGTCCTGCTCGATCGCGAACCGGCACTCGGCGGCGCCACGCGCCACTGCAGCCATTCGCCCTTCGGCATGATCGAATTCGGACGGGTCTATTTCGGCGCCGCCTACGGCCGCAAGCTGACGCGGGAAGCGGAAAAGGCTGGCATCGAGGTCCGCACGGGCCACTCCGTGGTCGAGCTTGCAGACGACGGCTCGCTCCTCGTCGCCTCCGGGCGCGGTCTCGAGCGGCTCACAGCGCAGCGCGTGGTCGTCACCACCGGCGCGCGGGAAAAGCCGCGCTCCGCCCGACTGATTTCCGGCGACCGGCCGATCGGCGTCGTCACCACGGGCACGTTGCAGTCCTATCTCGCCTTTCACGGGTTGCTGCCGTTCCAGCGACCGCTGATCGTCGGCTCGGAGCTCGTCTCGCTCTCGGCGGTGCTGACCTGCCTGACGCATGGCGCAAGGCCCGTTGCGATGATCGAGCCGCGCGCCCATGCGGTAGCCCGTGCACCACTCACCTGGTTCCCGACGGTGATGGGCATCCCCTTTCACCGTGGCGCCGACCTCGTCGACATCATCGGGCGCACCCGCGTCGAAGCCGTGACCATCCGCAAGCATGGCGCAACCGAGACGCTCGCGTGCGACGGCGTCCTGCTCACGGGCCAGTTCACGCCGGAATCCGCGCTGTTCCTCCAGTCGTCGATGGGCGTCGACCAAGGCAGCGCCGGACCGGTCGTCGATCAGTACGGCCGCTCGCTCAACCCGCGCTATTTTGCGGCCGGCAATGTGTTGCGCGCGGTCGAGACCGGCGGCTGGGCGTATCGCGAGGGCCGCGCCATCGCGAAAGCCGTCGCCGACGATCTTCGGCGCGAGCCCGATGCCGGCGCGGCGGTGCCCGTCACCTTCGACGCGCCGATCAAGCTCGTCGTGCCAAACATCCTGCGCCGAGCATCGGCGCCCTCGCCGGCCTTCCGGCACTTCCAACTGCGCGTGTTGCAGCGCGTGCGCGGCCGGCTCTCGCTCGAAGTCGATGGGCAGGCGGTCTGGCAGGCGGGCGGCACCTGGATGCCCGAGCGGCGGGTGCTCGTGCCCATTCCGCCGGCAGCACCGCAGGCGCAGCACGTCCATTTTCGTTTCAGGGAGGAAGAGTAAATGCGGGTTGCCGCCATAGACCAGGGCACAACGTCCACCCGTTGCCTCGTCATCGAGGACGGGGGCGGGTGGAGCGTCGCCGGTACGCGCCGTCACGCTCAGCATCATCCGGCGCCGGGCTGGGTGGAGCACGACCCGGAGGAGCTGCTGCGCAATATCGAAGCCGTGCTGGCAAGCGCGGGCGCTGTCGATGCCATAGGCATCTCCAACCAGGGCGAAAGCTGCCTCGCCTGGGACGGCGAGACCGGCAAGCCGCTGTCGCCCGTCATCGTCTGGCAGGATTCGCGCACGACAGCCAATCTCGCCGCGCTGCCGCCGGCGGCGGAGGTACGGTCGAAAGCCGTCTGCGGCCTGCCGCTCGATCCATATTTTTCCGCAAGCAAGCTCGCCTGGCTGGTCAAGCACCTACCCGCCGTCGGCGCTGCCCTTGAGGCCGGCCGCCTGCGGCTCGGCACGACGGACGCCTTTTTTCTCGACCGGCTGTGCGGCACCTTCCGCACCGATCTGGCCACGGCCTCACGTACCGGCCTGCTCGATCTTTCAACCGGCAACTGGAGCGAGGAGATGTGTACGCTGCACGGCGTCCCGCGCCAGTGCCTGCCGGAGATTGCCGTCGTCGATGCCGGCTTCGGGCAGATCGACGGAACGCCGGTCAAAGTGTCGATCGTCGACCAGCAGGCGGCCCTCTTCGGCCATGATTGCCGTAAACCCGGCGATTGCAAGATCACCTTCGGCACCGGCGCCTTCCTGCTAGCGATCGTAGGCGAACGGCGCCCGCCTCAATCCGATCTGCTGCCGACCATTGCTTGGCACCGCCGGGGCGAAGGGCCGACATTCGCGATCGAAGGCGGCGTCTATGATGCCGGCTCGGCGCTCGAATGGGCGCGCAACATCGGCCTGTTCTCGGCAATGGAGGAACTCGGCAGTTTCGAAGGGCCTTCGGCCCTCGGCCGCGGCATCGTGTTCGTGCCCGCCCTTTCCGGTCTTGCCGCTCCCTATTGGGATCGCCAGGCCGCACCGCTCTTCATCGGCATGGACCACGCGACAGACCGGCGCGACCTCGTGCGCGCGGTGCTCGAAGGAATCGCAATGCTGACGGTCGGCCTCATCGAGGCGGCCGCGAAGGTGGGCGAACTGGGGCCGAGCATCTCCATCGACGGCGGCCTTTCGCAGAGCGCCTATTTCGCCCAATTTCTCGCCTCGGCGAGCAACCGCTCGATCACGGTGGCGCCCATGCACGAGCTGACGGCCCTCGGCCTTGCAGAACTCTGCGGGGTCGATGTCAGGGGTGCGCGCACCGCGGCGAGGACGTTCCGGCCGGACGGCACGGTCGGTGCTGACGATCATCTGCGCTTTGCCCGCGCCATCGAACGGGCACGGGCCTGGCGGCATTAACGCCGTCGCCACGCCACAAGAACAACATGGAGTTTTACATGCGAAAAATCTTTCTCGCATGCCCCTACGGGCATACGGACAAAGCCGTCGTGGAGCGGCGCTTCGACATCTCGAACGCGGTGGCTGCCCGCATCGTGCGCAACGGCGCCACCGTCTTCAGCCAAGTGTCGATGTCCCATCCGATCAACGCGCATCTCGCCCATCTCGACAAGGCGGCGATCGGCGCGCTCTGGGCCCCCGTCGACGCCGTGTTCATGGACGCGATGGAGGAATTGATCGTCATCGACGAGCCCGGCTGGAAGGAAAGCGCCGGTGTCGCACGCGAGATCGAGTTCTTCAAGGAGCGCAACCGCCGCGTCAGCCTCTGGAGCGAGGCGCAGAGCGATTTTCCGGCGTGACCTGAAATCAACAAACCTGAAACAGGAGGGGAACTATGAACAGCAATACCCAAGCGCGGCCCGCGTCCGGGCCGTCTTCCCATCATGCAAGCCAGCACGACAGGCTGAAGCGCGACGTCACGGCATTCCAATCCTTCGCCGTCGCCTTCGGCTTCGTGTCGATCGCGACCGGCATCTTCACCGCCTATGGCGCGATGCGGTCGACGTCCGGCCCGATGGGCATTTGGACCTGGCCGGTGGTGGTCGTCGGCCAGTTGATGGTCGCCTTCATCCTCGGCTCGCTCGCAGCCCGTATCCCGGTCACAGGCTATGTCTACCAGTGGGCCTCGCGCATCTCCAACCCGGTCTTCGGCTGGATCATGGGCTGGATCAGCTTCACCTTCCTCGCCATCGTCTTGTGCGCGGTGGACTATACGATTGCCTCCACCGTGCTACCGGTCATGTTCGGCTATGAGGGCACCCCCACCAACGCCTGGTGGATCACCAGCCTCGTCATCATCGCTCAGGCCGTCATGATCGCCTTCTCGACGAGGTTCACCCAGCGCTTCAACGCGATCGCGGTCACCATCCAGCTCATCGGCATGATCGGGCTCGTGGTCCTGCTCTTCACCGTCGGCTACATCAACAACGAGCTCGATTTCGCCAACCTCTTCAGCACCGGCAACGTGCCTGGCGACGGCTACTATGCCTTCGGTGAATTGACCAAGGCCGGCCCCTGGATCATGGGAACGCTGCTGGGTGCATTCACGATCGTCGGTTTCGAGTCCGCCGCCAATCTCGCCGAGGAAACACAGGAGCCGGCGCGGGTCGTGCCGAGGGCCATGTGGCAGGCGGTGCTCAGCCTCGGCATCATCGGCATGCTGTTCCTGATCGCCATCACCGCCCTTCTCGGAGATCCCACCACCGTCGGCTCTTCGGCAACCCCCATCGCCGACGTCATCTCCCGCGTTCTTGGTCCCATCGTCGGCAATTTCCTGCTCGTGCTGGTCGTCATATCGATCTTCTCGTGCGGCCTCGTCATCCTGTTGAGCGGTACCCGCCTCGTCTGGGCCATGTCGCGCGATGAGCGTTTCCCCGGCTGGCAGCTGTGGCACAAGATCAGCCCGACGCTGCACACGCCGGTCAATGCGACGATCTTCGTCGCCGCCATCGGCGAAATCATCCTCGCCCTGTTCTCGCAGCAGACAGACGCCCTGTTCTCGCTCTTCTCGGCCGCCACACTGCTTCCGGCGATCATCTATGCCGTGACGGTGCTGATGTATGCCGTCAAGCGCCATCAGCTGCCACCGAGCCAGGGCTTTTCGCTGGGCGCCTGGGAACTGCCGGTGCTCGTCCTCGCCATCGCATGGCTCACCTTCGAGCTTGCGATCTTCCGCGATGCGTCCTTCGCAAAGCCCTGGTCCTACGTCGCCATCATGTTCGCGATCGGCGCGCTGTACCTCGGTTACCTACTGGCCTCACGCGGCGCAAGCGGGCTGAAAATGCCGGAACTGATCGCCATCGACGCGATCCTCGACGCGGACCGCGGCGCCGAACTCGCTTCGACACCTGCGGAATAGATTGAGGGTTGATCGGCCGGGGCCAAATGCCATTGACCGATCACCCGCTTCGAAAAGGGATATGAAAAAACGAAGCGACGCGGGCAGCAGGGTCGCTCGCTTGCGGTCACGCTCCCGTGGAGGAGCATTCATAAAGGACTTTGCCGGTCGACGCGTCGATGCCTGCCAGGCTCACTTCATATCCCCAAAGCCGGCTTATATGCGCGAGAGTCGCGTCTCGATTGCTTTCCTCCAGCAAAATGCCGTTCTTGATCACGTGCTTCAATCGAAGCTGCCGATCTCCCAGCAGGTCGACATCGACCACCTGTATGTCCGGTCTATGGGCCATCGGGTCATAATTCCGAGCGAGCGCGGCACGCACGGCAGAGTAGCCCCGCTCGTCATGGATGGAAGTGACTTCACAAAATTTGTTGGCCGCGCGGTCAGAGAGACGAAACAGGCGGAATTTTCGGATCAGCGCCGGGCTCAGATATTGCAGAATGAAGGACTCGTCGCGGTGGTTCTCCCAGGCGTCGATCAGCGTGCTCATCCAGTTGCCGTTGCCGGCGATGGTGGGGAACCAGTCTCGATCCTCCTCCGTCGGCATGGTGCAGATGCGTTCGATATCCTGCATCATTGCAAAGCCCAGCGCGTAAGGGTTGATGCCGGAGAAGCGGGAATCGTCAAAGCCCGGCTGAAAAACAACATTGGCGTGGCTTGCCAGCAACTCCAACATTGCGCCTTCACTGATCTTGCCCTGATCGAACAGTCTATTGATAATGGAATAGTGGACGAAGGTCGCGCATCCCTCGTTCATCACTTTGGTCTGACCTTGCGGGTAGAAATATTGCGCGATAACGCGAATAATCCTCAAGATTTCGCGCTGCCACGGCTCAAGGATCAGACTGTGCTTCTCGAGGAAGTAGAGCAGGTTCTCCTCGGGTAGGCTAAGCACCTTCTTCCGTTCCAAAGCCTCGCGCTTCGCCTCCTCGATACCGGAACTTCCGGCTGCCGTCGGCAGCGTCCGCCATAAATCGCTATAGGTCTGTT
This sequence comes from Ensifer sp. LC384, assembly GCF_001695865.1. Taxonomy (NCBI): domain Bacteria; kingdom Pseudomonadati; phylum Pseudomonadota; class Alphaproteobacteria; order Hyphomicrobiales; family Rhizobiaceae; genus Ensifer; species Ensifer sp. LC384. Next base: position 178,523 of record NZ_MBST01000008.1, on the reverse strand, counting down.
CTTCGTATTCCAGCCGCTCCCGGGCCCGCTCCCTCTCCTTTTCCGATGAGAGCCGGGGGGGACGGCGATAGTGGAATATGCCGTGATCCTGCAGGGCATGCGCCGAATCGAGAATCTCCTCCACCGCGTTGAGACCATGCCGCTCCTCGCATTTGGCGATGTATTTCTTGGCGAAGTCCATGTAGCCGAGGATCGCGCCGGCATCCGTCCACTGGCGGAACAGATAGTTGTTCTTGAAGAAGTGATTGTGGCCGAAGGCCGCATGCGCGGTGACCAGCGTCTGCATCGGCATCGTGTTTTCTTCCATGAGATAGGTGATGCAGGGATTGGAGTTGATCACGAGTTCGTAGGCCAGCCCGCGATAGCCTTTTTGATAGAGTTGGCTTTCGAAAACGAAGCGTTTGCCAAACGACCAGTGCTGATACATCAGCGGCATGCCGACGGACGAATAGGCGTCGAGCATCTGTTCGGAGGAGATGATCTCGATCTGGTTCGGATAAACGTCCAGCCCCATCTCACCGATCGCAATCGCCTCGATCGCATCATAGGCGCGCGAAAGCGTCGCGAAGTTCCATTCGGAACCGTCGAACAGCAGGGTGGAGGCTGGCCGTCTTGCCATTCGATCTTCCCCTCACCTGCGCAGCTGAACGGGTTGATGCCGGGCAAAGAGTTTGCGGAAGACGGGGTAGATGTCGGCGGGCCGTGCAACGCGCGTCATCTGGAAATTCGGTACCGCACTGTCGACCTTGCGGTAGGCGCGCCAGAGCGAGGTGCCGTTGTCCGTCGACCCGAAGATCTCGCTTTCGCGCTCGTCTATGATCTCGACATAGGCGTAATACTGGCACAGACGCATGAGCGATTCCCGCAGAAGCTCGGCGCACCGCTCCGAGTCGCCGTTGGCATTGTCGCCGTCGGAGGCCTGGGCCGCATATATGTTCCAGAGATTGGAGGGATAGCGGTCCTCGATGACCTGCAGCATTTCCTCAAGCGCCGTGGAAACGATCGTGCCGCCGCTCTGCTTGCTGAAAAAAAACGTCTCCTCGTCAACTTCCCGCGCCTCGTCCGTGTGGCGGATGAACACGATGTCGATCCGCTCGTAACGACGCTTGAGAAACAGGTGCAAGAGAACGAAGAAGCGCTTGGCAAGATCCTTCTCGCGCTCACCCATTGAAGCGGAGACGTCCATCAGGCAGAACATCACCGCGCTCGCATTCGGCAAAGGCTGACGTTCGAAACGGTTGAACCGCACGTCGACGGGATCGACATAGGCGATACGCCGCCGCCGCCGTTCGATCACTTCCAGTTCTTCGCGCAGGTGCGAGAGCCTGTGGCGCTGCTGCGGGGATGGCTGCTCCTCCCTTTCCAACGCCGCGATCTCGTCGGCAAGCGCCTGAAATTCCTTCTCGCTCGGGCGACGCAGGGCCATGCGGCGCCCGAAGCTGTTGCGCATCGTTCGTCCGACATTGATGTTGCTGGGCGTGCCCACCGTCGAGAAACCGACGCGATGGGACTTGTAGCTGACGGTTTCCCGCAGGCTCAGCTTCACCATATCCGGAAGCTCCAGATCTTCGAAGAAAAGATCGAGCACTTCCTCGCGCGACAGCGCGAAGAGAAAGTCGTCCGTGTTTTCGCCCCGTCCGGGGCCGGCGCGCCCTCCACCAGCGCCTGTTTCCGGCTTCCTAAGTCGGTCTCCCGGCGAAAAGGTCTCGTTTCCGGGCAGGACATAGTGCCGCTCGCCGCTGGTCCTCGAATGCTGGAAACTGGGCTCGTCCGCACCACGCTTCGGGATCGGAACGCCGTGGGCGGCGTCCACATCGGTGATCCTGTCCGACTTTATCTGATCCCTTATCGTCCGCTTCAATTCCTCATGGACCCGCCTCAAAAAGCGCTGCCTGTTGCCGAGACTCCTGTCCTTAGGGTTAAGCCGGCGATCGATGAAATTCGGCATGTGCCCACCCCCGCTTCCGCATCGTCAACCGGCCTTGTTGACCCGCATGTACCAGTCAACGAGCCGCCGGACCTGACGCTCGGTGTAGCCCCGTTCGGTCATGCGTTCAACGAATTCAGCGTGTTGCTTCTCGGTCGCGCTGTCCTTCTTCGAGCCGAAGCTGATGACCGGTAAAAGGTCCTCGACCTGGCCGAACATGCGCTTCTCGATCACTTCCCGGAGCTTTTCGTAACTTGTCCAGGCGGGGTTGCGCCCGTTGTTCCTGGCGCGGGCACGCAGGGTGAACTTTACGACTTCGTTGCGGAAATCCTTGGGGTTTGCGATCCCGGCAGGCTTTTCGATCTGCGACAGCTCGCTGTCGAGAATCTCGCGATTGAGGATCTGACCCGTATCAGGATCCTTGAAGTCCTGATCTTCGAGCCAGGCATCCGCGTAAGAGATGTAACGGTCGAACAGGTTCTGACCATATTCGCTATAGGATTCGAGATAGGCCTTCTGGATCTCGTGACCGATGAACTCGGCATAACGGGCGGCGAGTTCCGACCGGATGAAATCGAGATAGTTCGCTTCGGCCTCCTTGGGAAACTGCTCGCGCCGGATAGCCTGTTCCAGGATATACATCAGATGAACCGGATCGGCCGCGACCTCCTTGGTGTCGTAGTTGAAGGTCTCCGATAGCACCTTGAAGGCGAAGCGGGTGCTGACGCCGGTCATGCCCTCATCGACGCCCGCGGCATCGCGGTACTCCTGCAGGGACTTCGTCTTGGGATCGGTATCCTTCAGGTTTTCGCCGTCATAGACCCGCATCTTCGTATAGGTCGGAGAGTTCTCGTGCAGGGCAAGGCGCGTCGCCACCGTGAAGCGGCTAAGGTTCTCCAGCACTTCGGGCGCGCAGGGGCTCTCCGCCAGTTCGCTCTCGCGAAGCAGCTTTTCATAGATCAGCCGTTCCTCCGTGACACGCAGGCAATAGGGAACCTTGACGACCAGAATCCGGTCGAGAAAGGCCTCGTTGTTCTTGTTGTGCTTGAACTGCAGCCATTCGGACTCGTTGGAATGGGCAAGTACGATGCCGTGGTAGGGGAAGGCGCCGAAGTTCTCCGTGCCGTTGTAGCTTCCTTCCTGCGTGGCGGTGAGCAGTGGATGCAGAACCTTGATCGGCGCCTTGAACATTTCGACGAATTCGAGCAGCCCTTGCGTGGTCCTGTTGAGCCCGCCGCTAAAGGAATAGGCGTCGGGATCGGCCTGGCTGAAATTCTCGAGCTGGCGGATATCGACCTTGCCGACCAGCGCGGAAATGTCCTGGTTGTTCTCGTCGCCCGGTTCCGTCTTGGCGATGGCGATCTGGCGCAGCCGCGAGGGCATGAGCTTGACGACGCTGAATTTCGAAATGTCGCCGCCGATTTCGTCCAGCCGCTTGGTCGCCCAAGGCGATACCAGGTCGGTGAGCCGCCTCTTCGCAATTCCGTATTTGTCTTCGAGCAGATCTCCCATACGGTCGCGGCTGAACAGGCCAAGGGGCGATTCAAAGACGGGGCTTATCTTGCCGTCGATGGCCAACGTGTAGATCGGCTGCTGCTCCATCAGCTTCTTGAGACGTTCGGCAAGCGACGACTTGCCACCACCCACCGGCCCCAAGAGGTAAAGGATCTGCTTGCGTTCCTCGAGCCCCTGAGCGGCATATCGGAAATATCCGACGATCCGCTCGATTGTATCCTCCATTCCATAGAAGTCCGAGAAGGAGGGGTAGATCTTGATGGTGCGGTTAGCGAAAATCCGGCCGAGGCGCTCATCCGCGCTCGTGTCGATCAACTTCGGCTCGCCGATGGCAGCCACCATGCGCTCCGGCGCCGTCGCATACATGTTCCTGTCGTCGCGGCAGGCGAGGAGATATTCCTGTAGACTTAACTCCTCGTGTGCTCCGCTCGCGTAAATTTTTGAAAAAAGGTCGAAAACATCGCCATCACTAACTCTCATGGAACTCTCCCGCAGTCGCCGGAAGTCACGCGCTTCTCCTACGGCCACATCTTTTCAACGAAATTGAGCCGCGTTTGTTCCCTGTATTTTTTCACAAAAGGGCGCGTGCCCAGCATTTTCTGCCGGAGTGCCTTGGTTTTCTGTATGCCGACGCCCATGCGGGCTTCGACAAGCTCTATGAGAGCAATGTGATCACCGGCAAGATGTGTCTGACCCAGGTGGCGTGTTGGGCCTATGCACGCCGCGATCTCGTAACCAATTCCTTCGGAACCGCTCACCGGCAGCCGAAAGGGCATTGGGTCTGAACTCCGACCGGCAAGAGCGAATTCGCCAAGGCGATCCGCTATATGACCTCCCGATGGAGGGCCCTCACGATTTACACCAAAGACGAGCGCCTACAGCGCCGCGCATCTATTTAGACGCGCAAAGGTCGCTGTAACAGTTTGAGTTGCTGCATAATTTTGTCCTTAAATCGATTCCGATTTAAGGAATTATGCAGTGGAGATGAGCAGGCGGTCACCATCGAAAACCTGGTGGAGCAGAAAAGCTTAGCTTGCAAGGCAGCTATCGAAACTGATCTCGAACTCCAGGTTCTAAAGGCGGGAGGAATGATTCCGCTTGTTATAGCTAGGCCGATCTCAACGGAGCCAACAACACCTGGTAAAAATGTTTTCTCTGACGCACCGGGCTTCCTATCGCGATGAAACGGCAATGCGCGCTTCTTGTCTGCTTTGGCCTTCTGGGGGGCAGCACGCCCGCCCAACTTTCTCCATTCGGCGTCGATCTTGAGCTGGTTCTTGCGGTTGATGTCTCCTACTCAATGGACATCGACGAACAACGAACTCAACGTCAGGGCTATGTGAGTGCATTTCTCCAGCCTGAACTCGTCAATGCAATACGGAGCGGACCTGTCGGCAAAATCGCAGTGACATACGTTGAGTGGGGTGGCTCGGCTGTCCAGATCATACCCTGGACGCTAATCGACGGCCCCAGCACCGCGGGTCAATTCGCAGATGCTCTGCGCCAGCAACCGATGAGGAGGATATCGTTCACCTCGATTTCCAACACGCTGGCGTTTTCACGAAGCCTCTTTCTAATTAACCCGTTCCAGGGAATGCGACGCGTGATCGACATATCGGGAGATGGGCCGAACAACGCCGGTGTGCCGGCGCCCGTTGCCCGTAATTCGACTGTCGCCCAAGGCATCGTGATTGATGGACTGCCCATCATGTTGACGCGCCAGGATTCCGCATCGATTCCGGACCTCGACGCTTATTATGAGAATTGTGTGATCGGTGGAGATGGGGCCTTTCTGTTGAAAGTGTCGGATCCTGGCGACTTTGCGGAGGCTATTCTCAGCAAGCTCATCGTCGAGATACTTGGACCGAGCGTGAGCAACCTGAGGCAGTTCGAGCCACTATTGCAACGCGTCGACGACCGAGCAGACTACAATTGCTTTGTGGGCGAAGAAATGCAGGAGCGCCGCATAGGACAATAGCTCTGTGCGCAGAGATGTCTGCTGAGGTTCAAGAACCGATGTCTCAATCCGCTCGCCTTGACGGGATTCGTACCAAGGTTCTGGTTGCAGAGACCGTTAGATAGACAGTCTCGTTAATTAACAAAAAGACCATTTCGATTAATAATCGCCGAGGCACTCGGCAGCGATCCTGTCGACGATTCAAATGGCAACCCGATTCAAAGCGCGCCTTGGCCATCATACTCGTCACGCAGGCACGCGGATGCGCACTTGGCATCCCTCAATCACAGATTCTCCTTGAGCAGGACCTCAATACGGATTTTTTCCTGTGACGCGATGGGTTCGCGCTCGTCGGTGCGCGCGCGCATGATGCGGATAGCGCTGCGCACTGCGTGCCCGGGGTCCTGTGCGATAATTGTATCGATTTGGTCGTTGCGGAGAGCTTCTTCGCTGAAGGGCGTGCGCTCGTGGACAACAATGACGATCCTTCGCGCGTCAGTATTCTGCCTGATCGCAGTGACAGGCACGCGGCTTTCCGGACTCATGATATACGCCGCTTTGATATCCGGATTATGTTCCAGGACTTGCCGTATGATCGCCGTGGCCCGGCGTTCATCCCCATAAGTCTCAAGCGACGGGAGGTTTGTCAGGCCAGGGAACTGTTGATTAATGATACTGTCAAAGCCGCGACGGCGCTCGATACTGTCCCGCGCCACCATCGTTTCCGCAACGATCATCACCTTGCCGACTTCCCTGCCGAGGAAACGGCCGATAATCTTGCCCGCTGTTGCACCAGCTGCGAAGTTGTCGACACCAACAAAGTCCGCGGTTTCCAACTTTTCCTGCCCGGATAGAAACTGAACCAGGTGAATGCCCCGCAACATCAGCCGGCTGAGCGCGTCGCGGACCTGTGGTGACTCAGGCGCCATGACGGCGACGCCATCCACCGCTTCGTGTTCGATCGAAGCCAGATGGCGTGAAAGCTGATGCGGATCATCCGTTGGAATTTGATCCACGGTTACTTCTGTCAGCTCGGATTTGAGCGTCTGACTGGCCTCCCGGACACATTGTAGCAACTCCAGAAGATATTGATCGCCTTTGCTTGGGAGAACGAAGCGAAAGCGATAGAGCTTGTTGCGGGCCAGGACAACGGCCGCTGGATTGCGAACGAAGCCAATCCTTTCAATGGCTTCGTGCACTTTTTGTGCGGCTTTAGCACTGACATTCGGCCGTTCGTTCAGCACTCGATCAACAGTCGCCAAACTCACTCCGGCTGCTTCCGCCAGGTCTTTCGCCGTCGGTCGCATCATCTTCCTTCACCATCCCCCTGCTGTCGCCACCGCCTCTTCTCCAACAGCGCAAGCAAAAATGCAAGAAATTGAAGTGCGCACCTCAAAAAAACCTTGCGCTGAGGTGCGCACCTCAATTATATGACTGACAACACGGTGACAAAGCCGGCCCAATGGCGAAAGTCCCGATGTTGGAGGAGGAGGCGCGCGCCCGAAAAGGCAGACTCTTTGCGCCTATTGTTGCTCATCGAGAGCGTAAGGCACGTGCCGATGGAGGTCGGGCTGCCGCACGGGAGGAGATTGTTTCATGACGCATTGCTATTTCAAGTCGGTACTGGGGGCTGGCGTTGCCACTGCGCTGTTAACCCTCGGAGCGACGACGTCAGCGCAAGCAGAAGACCTGACTTTGTGCTGGGCATCCTGGGATCCGGCCAATGCGCTCGTCGCGCTCAGCAAGGATTTCGAAGCCAAGTCCGGCCATAAGATGAGCTTCGAATTCGTGCCCTGGCCCAACTTTGCTGACCGTATGCTCAACGAGCTGAATTCCGGCGGCAAGCTATGCGACCTGATGATCGGTGACAGCCAATGGATCGGCGGCGCAGCGGAAAACGGCCAATACGTTAAGCTCAATGACTTCTTTGACAAGGAAGGCATCAAGATGAGCGATTTCATTCCGGCAACCGTGACAGGCTATGCCGAATGGCCGAAGGGTACGCCGAACTACTGGGCGCTCCCTGCATTCGGCGACGTCGTCGGCTGGAGCTACCGCAAGGACTGGTTCTCGCGCCCCGAACTGCAGGCCGAATTCAAGGCGAAATACGGCCGCGATCTCGCCGTCCCGAAGACGCTTGCGGAACTCAAGGATATTGCCGAATTTTTCCAGGATCGCGAGATCGACGGCAACAAGGTTTACGGCGCTGCGATCTATACCGAACGCGGGTCCGAAGGCATCACAATGGGCGCGATGGACGTGCTCTACAGCTATGGCTTCGAATATCAGAATCCGGCCAAGCCCTATGAGCTCGAAGGATATGTCAATTCAGACAAGTCCGTGAAAGGTCTGGAATTCTACAAGGAACTTTACAATTGCTGCGCTCCTCCCGGATCGTCCGACGCTTACATGTCCGAGAACATCGACGCTTATAAGTCCGGCCAGGTTGCCCTGCAGATGAACTTCGCGTTCACCTGGCCCGGCATCAATGCCGACCCCAAGGTCGGTGGCGACAAGTCTGGTTATTTCCCGAATCCGGCTGGCCCGGGCGGCGCGCAGTTTGCACAGCTGGGCGGCCAGGGTATTTCCGTGGTCGCAGCATCCGACAAGCAGGATGCTGCCCTTGAATATATCAAATGGTTTGCTCAACCGGATATCCAGGCCAAATGGTGGCAGCTGGGTGGCTACTCCGCATTGCGCGCGGTCGTTGAAGACCCCGGCTTTGCCAAGAGCCAGCCTTACGCGCAGACCTTTCTGGATTCCATGGCAATCGTGAAGGACTTCTGGGCGGAGCCGTCCTACGCCTCGCTTCTGCAAGCCTCGCAAAAACGCTTCCACAACTACGTCGTCGCCGGTCAGGGCACGGCCAAGGAAGCGCTTGACGGCCTGGTTGCCGATTGGACCGAGATCTTCGATGACGAAGGCAAATACTAGAGCGTTTCCGGTTTAAACGGAGTCACAGAAACGCTCTATCTCCTTGTTTCTACGCATTTCCAGACGGAAAACCGCTTCGCACTTTTCCTGGAAATGCTCTAGACACTGACCGCGTGCCTCCCTGCGGTTTCAGGTGTCGGTGCGGGACCGGCTCTCTTTGGCCGGTCCCGCGAACCAATCTGCTTATGATTTAGGGGACCACCATGCTCGATTCATCGATCGAACGGGCGGCACGCGCAACGCCGCCTGTCGTTGCCAAACGCATTCAAGGACTCTCGGATCGGGCCATTGCCTGGCTTTTTGTCGCGCCGTCGATCCTCCTGCTGCTCGCCGTCAACATCTTTCCGTTGATATGGACAATCCGGCTGAGTTTTACCAATTTCCGGGTCAACCGACCGAACGCCGAGGTCGGCTTCGTCGGGCTCAAGAATTACATCAATATCCTGACAGACGCGGATATCTGGCAGACGATGCAGGCAACGGCCCATTTCCTGATCTGGACGATCGTCCTCCAGGTTCTGATCGGCTTCACGCTGGCCTATCTGATCAACAAGAAATTTCGCGGCAACGACATGTGGACGACGATCATCGTGCTACCGATGATGCTCAGCCCGGCGGTTGTCGGCAACTTCTGGACATTTCTCTATCAGCCGCAGATCGGCCTGTTCAATTACGCGGTGGGTTTCCTCACCGGAACCGACCCGTCCGCCTTTTCGATGATTGGCGACGTGTCGCTGGCACCGTGGGCCATTGTAATCGTCGATACCTGGATGTGGACGCCTTTCGTCATGCTGATTTGCCTGGCGGGGCTACGGTCCATCCCCGGCAGCATCTATGAGGCGGCGGAATGCGACCGCGCCAGCAAATGGCGGCAGTTCTGGACAATCACAATTCCCATGGTCCTTCCGTTTCTGATGCTGGCGATCCTTTTCCGCGGCATCGAAAACTTCAAGATGTTCGACCTCGTGGTGCAACTGACCGGCGGTGGCCCCGGATCGACCACCGAACTGACATCCATCAACCTGAAACGCGAAGCCTTCGAAAAATGGCGCACGGGTTATGCGTCCGCCTACGCGGTCATCCTCTTCGTGACCGTCTTCGGCCTCGCATCGATCTACGTCAAGGCTCTGAACAAGGTGAAACAGAGATGAGCAGCTACTCCGTAACGGAACCTTCGGGTCGCCAGAAATTGTTCGCGGGAACGCTTGTGGTTCTCTACGCCCTGATCACGATCCTGCCGCTTCTGTGGATCATCGGAACAAGCTTCAAGTCACCGTCCGACGCCATCGCCTATCCGCCCAAAACGTTCTTTTCTCCAACCCTTGAAGGGTACGTGAACCTCTTCACCACCCGCACGCGGGCAACGGAAGAGGATGTGAAAGCCCTTGGGGAACCGACGACCTGGTACGACCGCATCGTGCGCAAGGATGGCTTCGTCATCGCCGGCCCGTCGCGCTTCATGGAACGTTTCTCCAATTCGATGATCATTGGCTTCGGTTCGACCGTGCTGTGCATTGTCCTGGGCACTGCGGCGGCCTATGCCTTCTCCCGCTTCAAGGTGCCGCTCAAGGATGACCTGCTATTCTTTATCCTGTCGACGCGCATGATGCCGCCGATCGCCGTGGCGATCCCGATCTTCCTGATGTTCCGCTCGCTTGGCCTCAACGACACCCATCTCGGCATGATCCTGCTTTATACGGCGGTCAACCTGTCGCTGGCGGTCTGGCTGCTTAAGGGTTTCATCGACGAAATCCCGATCGAATACGAGGAAGCGGCGCTGATCGATGGGTACACCCGGTTTCAGGCTTTCTACAAGGTCGTCCTTCCGCAAGCCATGACCGGCATTGCCTCAACGGCGATCTTCTGTCTGATCTTTGCCTGGAACGAATATGCCTTTGCCGTTCTCTTGACCTCTGGCACAGCCCAGACGGCCCCACCCTTCATTCCCACGATCATCGGCGTCGGCGGCCAGGACTGGCCGGCCGTGGCCGCGGGTGCAACATTGTTCCTCGTACCCGTCATGATTTTCACGATTGTCCTTCGCAAGCACCTGCTGCGTGGCATCACATTTGGAGCTGTTCGCAAATGACCTATTTTATCAAAGGGTTGCGCGGGTTCCGGCGCGGCGCATGGGAAATGGTCGCATCGATCCTCATTGCGCTCGGAGTGTTCATGCTGATGCAACCGTTCGTGCTGTCGATGTTTTCCTACTCGTTCATCGTGACCCTGGTGGGCACGGTCATGTTCATCATCGTCAGCCACTTTCCGGAGTAACCCATGGCACAGATCAGAATTGAGAATGTGCGCAAGGAGTTCGGAGCATTCACAGCTGTCCAATCCTCCTCGTTCACGGTCGAAGACGGCGAGTTCTTCATGCTGCTTGGACCATCGGGTTGCGGCAAGACGACAACATTGCGAATGATGGCCGGCCTCGAACTGCCGACCAGCGGTGAAATCTACATCGATGGCGAGGAAGTCGGCATGAAGCCGGCAAGCCAGCGCGACATCGCCTTCGTCTTCCAGATGTTCGCACTCTATCCGCATATGAATGTGCGCAAGAACATTTCCTATCCTCTGCTGAGCCAGGGCATGCCGCGGGCCGAGGTCAAGGCACGCGTGGAAGATGTGGCCCGCATTCTCAAGATCGAGACAATCCTTGATCGCCCGGTCGGCGGACTGTCAGGCGGCGACCGCCAGCGTGTCGCCCTCGGCCGCGCCATCGTGCGCCGTCCGAAGGCTTTCTTCATGGACGAACCCCTTGGCGCGCTCGACGCCGAATTTCGCGAGCATATGGCCGAGGAACTGCGTGCACTTCACGACCGCATCGGCGCGACCACCGTCTACGTCACCCACGACCAGCTGGAAGCCATGCAGATGGGCGACAAGATCGTGGTGATGAATCATGGCGTCGTCGAGCAGTTCGGCAAGCCGCAGGAAATCTATGACTGGCCGGCGACCAAATTCGTCGCAAAGTTCATCGGTTCCCCGGCCATGAACTTCTTCGATTTCGATGGCATGATCGATGCCGGCGACACTGTCATCGAGCTTTCGGGAAAGAAGGTCAACGTTCCTTCGTCTCGGCAAGGAGCCAAGGGCAACCTGACAATGGGGGTGAGGCCCGAACATATCGGCTTTTCCGATGCGTCTGAGTATCGCGGCAGAGTGCTTGCCACCGAATATCTCGGCACCACGCAGATCATCACACTGGCGACACCGAACGGCGAGGTCAAGGCGCGTGCATCCTCGAGGCAGGCCGTCAGAGCCGGCGAGACCATCGGCCTCGAATTCAATCCCGGCACCCTGACGATATTCGAGGGCGAGAATGGGCGGGCGCTTCTGTCCGAAGCCAATGAGGGAGTATTGCGTCATGGCTGACGTCATTCTTGAAAACGTGACGAAGACGTTTGGCAATCATACAGCGCTCGACAACGTCTCGCTGACGATACCGGACGGTTCCTTCGTCGTTCTCCTCGGGCCGACGGGAGCCGGAAAAACCACGACGCTGCGCATGGTGTCCGGCCTCGATCGCCCCGATAGCGGCAACATTTATTTCGGCGGCCGCTCAGTCGAGGGGCATACACCGGCGCAGCGGAATGTCGCCATGGTGTTTCAGCAATATTCGCTCTATCCGCATCTGACGGTGCGGCAGAACCTCGAATTCCCGTTGAAATCGCCCCTACTGAAGACGCCACGGGAGGCGATTGACCGCAAGGTCAATGCGATCGCCGAGGTCCTGCAGATTTCCCACAAACTCGACAACAAGGCGACGGCGCTGTCCGGCGGCGAGATGCAGCGTGTCTCGATTGGGCGTGCGCTGGTGCGCACGCCGCAGATCTATCTGATGGACGAGCCCTTGAGTTCGCTTGACGCCAAGCTCAGGGCCGACCTGCGCATCGAGCTGAAGAACATCCAGGCCAAATCCGGCGCCACCCTGCTTTATGTCACCCACGACCAGATCGAGGCAATGACAATGGCAACGCATATCGGTGTGCTTCACGAAGGCCGGCTGGTGCAGTTCGGCTCTCCGCGTGAGGTCTATGAGCATCCGGTGAGCATCTATGCGGCAACAAAGCTCGGCCAGCCCCGCATCAACATTATTCCCGCCGACACGTTTCCGGGCGCACCATCCAGGGCCGTGCACATCGGCTTGCGGCCGGAGCATATTACCCAGGGCAGCGGCCAGGAAGCGCTGGTCAGGCGGGTCGAGCATCTCGGCGACCAGACCCGCCTTCACCTGTCCTTCCGGAAGAACGATCTCATCACCGTCACCGACGCCCATACCAGGCTGAAAAGTGGCGATACCGTGAAAATTCAGCCCGACAAGCCGCTCTACTTCGACGCGGCCGGCATGCGCTTAGCTTAGAGGAAAAATACATGGGACAGTTCATTAACAAAAGGGAAGACGTCGTCACCGAGGCGATCGACGGCCTGCTGGCCATGAGCGGCGGTTCGCTGGCGCGTCTGGACGGCTATCCGCATATTCGCGTGGTTCTACGCAACGACTGGGATAAGTCCAAGGTGGCGCTGGTGTCCGGCGGCGGGGCCGGGCACGAGCCAGCCCACGCCGGTTTCGTGGGGGCGGGCATGTTGACCGCGGCCGTTTGTGGTGACGTCTTTGCTTCACCGAGCGTCGATGCGGTGCTTGCCGGCATTCTCGCAGTCACGGGCCCTGCCGGCTGCCTGCTGATCGTCAAGAACTATACCGGCGACCGGCTGAATTTCGGCCTTGCCGCCGAACGCGCCCGTGCCTTCGGCCTCAATGTCAGCATGGTCATCGTCGGCGATGACGTGGCATTGCCCGAATTGCCGCAGGCCCGCGGCGTTGCCGGCACTCTCTTCGTTCACAAGATTGCAGGAGCGTTGGCCGAGGCCGGTGCGGATCTTGAAACGGTGACGGCTGCTGCCCGGCGCGTTTCGGCCGGGTCGAAGAGCATCGGCATGTCGCTCGATACATGCACGGTTCCCGGATCGCCGAAGGAGGACCGCATTCCGGCCGGCATGGCCGAACTCGGGCTCGGTATCCACGGCGAGGCAGGCGTCGAACAAGTCGAATTCATCGATGCCAGAACGGCCATGGAGGCGGTCGCGAGCAAGCTCGCCGCTGCCATGGAGGACAGGCCACATGTGGCGCTCATCAACAATCTCGGCGGCACCTCCAGCCTGGAAATGTCGGTTTTGGCGCACGAACTTGTCGCGTCTTCGATCGGTGCGCGGATTTCGCATGTGGTCGGTCCCGCGCCGATGATGACATCCCTCGACATGCGCGGCTTTTCGGTTTCCGTCTATCCCGCCGACGAAGCCGATCTCAAGGCGCTCGGCACACCGGTTCCCATGGCGGCATGGCCCGGCCTGTCGGCTGTCAAGCCGGTCATCGTCAGCGTGCTGCCCGACGGGTTGACGCCCATTGCCCCCCTGTCGTCCAACCACAAGGAAACGCGCGAGTTCATCATCGATTGCTGCCGGGTCCTGATTGCAGCCGAGCAGGACCTGAACGCACTGGATGCCAAGTCGGGCGATGGCGATACCGGTTCGACACTGGCTGGCGCCGCCCGCGCCCTGATCAATGCGATCGACCGACTGCCGCTGTCCGACCACACCCAGCTTTACCGGGCGATCGGTCAGGAACTCAGCCAGACGATGGGGGGATCGTCGGGGGTGCTGCTGGCGATCTTCTTCGCCGCGGCCGGCGACGCGGCGTCGAGCGGCCTTCCCATGCGGGATGCGCTGAAGGCAGGACTTGCCCGGATGCAGGAAATCGGCGGCGCTCGGCTCGGCGACCGAACCATGGTGGACGCGCTTTCCCCTGCTCTCGACGCGCTCAGCGACGGGGTCCGTTCGGCCGCCCTGGCTGCGCGGGAAGGAGCAAACCTGACGGCAACGCTACTCAAGGCCAGGGCCGGTCGCGCCGCCTACATCAACGCGCGACAACTGGAGGGCCATGTCGATCCGGGTGCGGAGGCCGTCGCCCGGCTGTTCGAGCATCTCGCGGCGTGATGCTCGAGCGCATCTGCGTTGCAGGTTGCGCTCACCCGATCCATGCCGAGGCGGTCATCGCATCGCCTCGGCATGCGAGATATCGCCTTTGGTGGCAACCAATCCCGTGTCGGCGGCGTGCCGAGAGACGATTGCCGGAAAGAGTGCCCACCCCCCTCACCTTCCCGGCCTAACGATATCGATGATGTCACCCTATGGATTACTGCATAATTCCTTAAATCGGAATCGATTTAAGGACAAAATTATGCAGAAACTCAAAGTGTTACAGCGACCTTTGCGCGTCTAAATAGACGCGCGGAGCCTGGAATCTCCGGCACATACGATCTTCGAAGGAGATCTTCAGCCAGCACCTGTTGGCTGTGGAGCGTCAAAGCATGTAGGTTTCTAGCGATCGTTGCATTCGATCTGGAACCACCACCATGGAGCCGACATGCCGACCGCGGACAACCTTGTCGTTCGGCGGCTAAAAGCCGCCGCATCAGAGCGGCCGTGCCAATACCGCACCTCAGGTGGCTAAACCTGTAGGCGGAGCGGAGAGCAGCTCCTGTTGTCTCGCTACCCCGATTAGCCATTTGTGAAACTTCTGCCCGAACGGTTTTTCGAGAGCAGCCCGATCCCAGGCCAGATAATAGCTTTCGGGTAGTTTCATGCGAATGTCGAAGGGCACAACCAGGCTTCCAGAGGCGATCTCATCCTTGATCATGGAGACTTGCGCAAGAACGAATCCCCTGCCGTTCACGGCCGCGTCGATCGCACTGCTCGACAAGGTGAAGGAGAGGCCGGAGAACTTCTGGCGGCCATCGGCGTGCACCAGCGCCGCCCAGTCATTCCATTGCGGGGAAGCCTTGTAGTCCGCCTCCCATTCCACATGGAGGAGCGGAAATGTCAGGATATCGCGCGGCGTTTCAAGGCTACGTCCGGCGATCAGCATCGGCGAGCAGGCCGGTACGATCCAGTCCGTGAACAGAGTTGCCACGTGCTCATGCACATAGGAGCGCCGGCCGTAGGTAATACGGAAATCCACTTGCTCGGCACCGATGCGAGGCTCCTGCTCCTGCCCGAGAATGCGGACACTCGATTCCGGACAGAGCGTTTGCCAGTCGAAGATCTTGCGATTGACCCACTTGTTGGCGACCGACGTCAGCGCGCTGAGAACGATCCCGGTCTCGTTGCGCGCGCGGGTGAGAACGTTGGCAGCATGGGAGAGCTGCTGGAAGCCTTTCGCGACTTCCCGATAGTACAACCGGCCCCAGGAAGATAGCTCCACACGCCGCCCGCGTCTCTCCAATAGCGTCAGGCCGAGACAGTGCTCCAGGTTTCGTACCAACTGGCTCACCGCGCCGGGCGAGACACCGAGGTCCTCCGCCGCAGCGCTGACAGTGCCACATCGTCCGATCGCCTCAAAGGCCTGCAAGCCGCGCAAGGACGGGTTCGGCATCGTAAAGCACTCCTTCAGCCAGTCGCTCCAATTTAGAAAATCTAAAAAAGAACGCAGGAGCTGGCAACTTGTTGGCACAAAAAAAACGACGGACATTCGCTTAACAAAACGCAAGGAGAGCGAAATGTTTCTCAAGAATGCCTGGTACGTCGCAGCCTGGGATCACGAGGTCGGCCGCGAGCTGAAACCCGTCACGATCCTCGGCGAAAACATCGTTCTTTACCGCAAGCGGGACGGCCAGGCCGCCGCGCTCGAGGATGCCTGTCCCCATCGGAAGCTGCCGCTCTCCATGGGCCGCATCAAGGGTGACGACGTGGAATGCGGCTATCACGGCCTGACCTTCGATTGTTCGGGCATCTGCACGCGGGTTCCGGGCGCCGAGCGCATTCCCCATGTCGCCAAGGTGCGTTCCTACCCAGTCCACGAGCGCTACGGCCTGCTCTGGATCTGGATGGGCGATGCCGAGAAGGCGGACCCGAAGGAAATCTTCGAAGTCGAATATTTCGGCAATCCCGCCTGGGGAATCAATCGCGGCGAGTCCATGACGCTCAACTGCAATTACCTCTACATGACGGACAACCTGCTCGACCCGTCCCATGTCGCCTGGGTCCATCAGTCGTCCTTCGCGAGCTCGGCCTGTGAGGAAACGCCGCTCGAGACGACCGTGAAGGACGACGGCGTCACCGTCTGGCGCTGGATGATCGATTCCGAACCGGCCCCGTTCTACGCGCCCTTCCTGCAATTCGAGGGTAACACCGACCGCAAGCAGCACTACGAGGTGCGCTATCCGAGCAACGCGATCATTAAGGCCATCTTCGCGCCGGCCCACACCGGCGGGGAAGGCCGCGCGCTGCCAGAAAACACCTTCCTCATGGACAGCTACAACTTCATGACGCCGGTCGATGAAAACCGGACCAAATACTATTGGTTCCAGATGCGCAACTTCGCGCCTGACGACGCCAAGGTTTCCGAGAGTTTCGCAAAATCCGTACGGGGCGCCTTCGAGGAGGATCGCGTCGTGCTGGAGGCGGTCCATCACGGAATGGCCAACATGCAGACGTCGAACCTCGACCTGAAGATCGACGTCGGCCCGATGCGCTTTCGCCGCAAGCTGGCCCAGCTGATTGCCGCCGAGGCGAAAGCCGACACGGCCAGCGAAGCGGCTGAATAAGGACCAATTCGGATGCTCGATGCCGCGGCCTCGCGCTTCCGCCCCTTCGAAGTCGTCTCGAAGGTGCGCGAAAGCGCCACCATCACCTCTTTCCGCCTTGCCCCTCTCGAACGCCAGCACTGGCGGCGGTTCGAGGCGGGACAGTTCCTCACGATGCGCGTTCCCGACCGCAAGGGTGGCCATGTCCTGCGCAACTACACGGTCTCCTCGTCCCCGCGCGAGGAAGGCACGTATCGGATCACCGTGAAGCGTGAAGCCGCACCATCGCAGGATGTTCCGGAAGGCCTGAGCTCCTGCTGGCTGCATGACGAGATCGAGCCGGGTGCCGTCATCGAGATCGACCCGCCGCGCGGCGCCTTCAAGCTCGACGGCGCGAGTTCGAGGCCTGTCGTGCTTCTTTCCGGCGGCGTCGGGCTGACGCCGACAGTCTCGATGCTGGATGCGCTGGCAAGGGCAAGCGACCGCCCCGTCTGGTTCATCCATGCCTGCGACAGCGCGGCCGTCCATGCGTTGCGAGAGGAAGTCGAGCATCTCGCCGCCCTGCGGCCCGGCATCGCCGTACACTTCTGCTACCGCTTCGCCGAGAGCGGCGATCTCGAGGTTGCCCGGTGCCACTCGACGGGCTTCCTGACGCGCACCACGCTCCAGAGCATTCTGCCGCTCGACGACTACGACATCTACATGTGCGGGCCGCCACCGTTCATGCAGGCCCTCTACGGCATTCTGACCGGCCTCGGAGTGCGGAAGGAACGCATCGCCTACGAATTCTTCGGGCCGGCGAGCCTGTTGTCGGAGGCCGGGCAGACGGCAGCGCGACCCGCAGCGCCGCGCGCCGCCGAGCCCACCACCGAAGGGGATGGCCCCCGCATCGTTCTCCAGAAGTCGGGGCGCAGCCTTGCCTGGGATGGGACGAGCGAATCCATCCTTGCCTTCCTGGAGGCACAGGGCATCGAGCCCGAATTCTCCTGCCGGGCGGGGGTTTGTGGGACCTGCGAACAGGGTCTCGTCTCAGGCGAGGTCGATTATTTCGAGGAGCCGCTCGACGCGATGCCGGACGACCGGGTGCTGTTGTGTTGCACCAGGCCGAAATCCTCGATCGTGCTCGATCTCTGACCGCTCAGAACAAGAGGCTGCGGCCTGAAAACCAGGGTGTCCAATCCCCGAAGGAGGATCCGTGACGAAACCGCTTCATACCGAAATCCCGCTCAATCCGCATGTAGCCGGCCTGCCGCCGTACAATGCCGGCATGAACATCACCGCCGCACAAAAACACAGCGGTCGGCAGGACATCGCGGCCCTTGCCAGCAATGAAAACCCGGATGGCTGTTCGCCGGATGTCGCCGCGGCGCTCGCCAACCTCAATCCGTCGCGCTATTCCGACCCGGCCTGTACGGTGCTGCGGGCGGCGCTCAGCCATAAGCTCGGCGTTCCCGCTGAACGCATCGTGGCCGGTAACGGCTCGGAGGAGATGATCGCCGCGGTCTGTCGCGCCGTGCTGCGTCCCGGTGCCCTCGCGGCGACGGTCTGTCCCGGCTTCGGGCTGCACGAGATCGAGGCGCTGGCCAATGGCGCCAAGGTCGAGAAGGTCGCCATGCGGACGGATCTGGACTTCGACATACCGGCGATCGTCGCCATGCTCGCCCGGGCGCCGGCGATTTTCTTCCTCTCCTCCCCCTCTAATCCGGTTGGTCCGGCGCTCGACCGCGAGAGCCTCGAGCGCATTGTCGCGGCGGTCACGCCGCAGACGCTTCTCGTTCTGGACGAGGCCTATTTCGAGTTCACGGACGAAGACATGCCCGACGGCCTTGCCGCGCTCTCGGCCACGGACCTGTCCTGGGTGGTGCTGCGAACCTTTTCCAAGGCCTATGGCCTTGCAGGCCTGCGCGTCGGCTACGCCGTGATGTCCGATGCGCGGCTGGCGCGCGCCGTGACCGCCGCCAAGACGCCCTTCAACGTCAATGCCGCCGCGCAGGTCGCTGCCGTCGCAGCGCTGGAGGACGAGGCATGGATGCGCTCTTCGGTTGCCGCATTGAAACGCGAGCGGGCACGTGTGGCCGAGGCCGTTGCCGCCATGGGGCTTTCGGCGGCCCGATCGCAGACGAACTTCCTGTTCATCGACGTGGCCTGGGACAGCCGGGCGGCACTGGATCACTTTCTGTCGAAAGGGATCATCGTCAAGCCGTGGAAAGAAGAGGGTTACGACACCTTCATTCGCGTAACGATCGGCACCCCCTCGGAAAACGACCGCTTTCTCGACGCGCTTCGCGCCCTCGCCGAGCGTGAGGGATGAGGAGACGGCTGCGACGTCCCCTCCAATCCAACACAGAACAAGGGGTCGGACCACGACCCCACGGGAACGAACAATGAGCGCAAACGCACGTCTGCACAAAGCAAACCGGGAGCCCCCTCGCATGTCCCCTTCAACGCCATCCGGTCTTTTCGCCGGTGACTTTTCCGCCCTGCGCGCCCGGTTTCTCGCCGCCGCGCGCACCGCTGGGGCCAGCCTGGTCGAATACCTGCATCCGCTGCACGGACCGAACGGCGAGCGTCTGGCGACGGACGTCGCCTATCTCGGCCGCAACGATGCCGAAAAGCTCCTGGTGCTGATTTCCGGCACGCATGGCGTCGAAGGCCCCTTCGGCTCGGCCTGCCAGGCCGCCTGGTTTTCGCAGAATTCCCCCTGGAAAATTCCCGACGATACCGCCGTTCTGGCGATCCACCTCATCAACCCCTGGGGGACGGCCTGGACGCGCCGGGTGAACGAAGACAACGTCGACCTCAACCGCAACTTCATCGACTGGCAGAAGGCGCCGCCGAAAAACGAACGGTATGCCGCGCTGCACGGCGCCCTCGTCTGTCGCGCCTGGGAAGGCCCGGAGCGCGATGCGGCCGCTGAGGCCTACGACGCCGCGAAGCGGCGGCTCGGCGGCTATGCCGGCATCGCCCCCATCGTGGAGGCCGGCCAGTACGACTTTCCGGACGGTCTCTTCTATGGCGGCGACGGTCCAGTCTGGTCCAACCGCACCCTCATCGAGATCCTGTCGACATTCGCGCAACAGGCGACTGAGGTCGTCGTCTTCGACCTGCACACGGGCGCAGGCCCTTACGGTTATCCTGCTCTCCTCTCCGTCGCCAAGAGCGAGCACGACGGTTTGGATTGGGGGCGGCGCATCTTCGGCCCCGCGCTTTCGGTCGTCGTCACCGGCGAGAATGCGACGACAGATACCGGCATCGCCGCAACGGCCACCGGCTATGTCTCGGCCGCGGTGCGAGACGCGCTGCCGAAGGCGCGCGTCCTGCCGTTGGTGGTCGAATGCGGAACCCTCGACGGTGCCACGGTCTCGGATGCGGTTCAGGCGGACAACTGGCTCCACCTGTTCGGCAAGATCGATACGCCGCTCGGCGGCAGGATCAAGAAGACCTTGCGCGCCGCCTTCATTCCCGAGGACGCGGACTGGCAGCGCACCTGTCTGGCGGCCTCGCTTCGCCACTTCGACCGCGCCTTTGCCGACCTCAAAGCCGTCGGCGGCGCGGGTGTCGAAAAATCCGTTCCTGCCGCAGCGGCCGTTACCGTCGTCGCCCATCCGGAGGCTGCCGGTCCAAGACTTGACGAAAAGCCGGCGATCGAGGTGCACGACATCCACAAGCGCTTCGGCCCCCTCCCCGTGCTTAACGGCGTCAGCATCTCCGCGCAACCTGGCGAGGTCGTCTCGATGATCGGCTCCTCCGGTTCGGGAAAGAGCACCTTCCTGCGCTGCATCAATCTGCTCGAACAGCCGAACGACGGGCGCATCGTTATCGATGGCGAAGAAATCCGCCTGAAGAAAACGCCGGACGGCAGCGCCGCGCCGGCCGACATGCGGCAGGTCGAGCGCATCCGCTCGCGCGTCGGCATGGTGTTCCAGAACTTCAATCTCTGGCCGCACATGACGGTTCTCGAAAACATCATCGAGGCGCCGCTGCATGTCCTGAAGGAGGAGCGGCGGGCGGCTGTCGACCATGCCCATGCGCTCCTGAAGAAAGTCGGCCTCTCCGACAAGCACGCCCAGTATCCCGGCCAGCTGTCGGGCGGCCAGCAGCAGCGCGCCGCCATCGCCCGAACGCTCGCCATGCGCCCCAAGCTCATCCTCCTCGACGAGCCGACCTCCGCGCTAGATCCCGAACTTGTCGGCGAGGTGCTGCGCGTGATCCGGCAACTGGCCGAAGACGGAAATACGATGATCCTCGTGACGCACGAAATGCAGTTCGCGCGCGAGGTCTCGCACAAGATCCTCTTCCTCCACCAGGGAAAGGTGGAGGAAGAGGGTGCCCCGGCGGATGTCTTCACCAACCCGCGCTCCGAACGCATGCGCCAGTTCCTGGCCCGTACGCTCTGACATCCCGCCGCCATCACCCGTCCGGGGATCTCTCCGGACGAGAGCCAACAAGAATGCTCAACATGGGGAACCAAAACATGAAGCTGAAAAGTCTGTTGCTCGCCACGTTCTTCGCCGCCGGCCTCACCGCGGCCCAGGCCGCTGAGGGCGAATTGTCGATCGGGACGGAGGGCGAGTATCCGCCATGGAGCATGGCAGACTCCGCCGGTAACGTGACGGGTTTCGACGCCGATGTCGGGAACCTGCTCTGCACCAAGCTGGAGATGAAGTGCCATTTCGTCGTGCAGGCCTTCGACGGCCTCATTCCGGCGCTCAAAGCCAAACGTTTCGACATCATCATTTCCGGCATGTCGATCACGGCTGAACGCAAGAAGCAGATCAACTTCTCGGTCGGCTATGCGGAGCTCGCAAACATGTTCGTGGTGAAGAAGGATTCCGATCTTGTCGGCATCAAGGACATCGAGACGCTGCTGAAATCACTCGACGGCCGCACGGTCGGCGTCCAGGCCGGCACGACCCATGCCCATTTCGTCGAAAAGCGCGCCTCCTCCGCCGCCCTGAAGACCTACGACACGCTCGATCAGATGCAGATCGATCTCGCCAGCGGCCGTGTCGAGGCCGCCTTCGCCGATGCCTCCGCCCTTCAGGATTTCCTGGCGCGCCCGGATGGCAAGGACTTCCAGTTCGTCGATGTGAAGGTGCTTAGCACTTTCGATCCGACGCTTGGCGAAGGCATCGGCGTCGGCATTTCGCAGGAGAATACCGAGTTGAAGGCCCGCATCGACAAGGCGCTCTGCGAACTGGTCGCTGACGGCTCGATCGGCAAGGCGAGCCAGACCTGGTTCAAGACGGACATCTCCCGTCCCTGCCAGTAACACCAACACGACGTCTCCCGGGTGAGGAAAGGCCGTCAGGCCGGCCTCTTCTTCCGGGGGACTCAGCATCCGACAGGACAATAGACAGGTTTGGGCTGGTTCGATGGAACTTGGATTATGGCAGGTATGGGAAGGCGGCTGGATCAGCGCAATCCTGCGCGGCGCGGCGATCACCATCGCCCTCGGGGTCGCGAGCATGGCCTTCGGCATCGTCATCGGCGTCGCCTGCGGCCTGATCAAGTGGGCACGACTTTTCCCGCTGACGCTTATCGTGGATGTCTACACATCGATCGTGCGCGGCGTGCCGGAACTTCTGATCATCTACCTCCTCTTTTTTTCCTCCGTGGAATTCGTCGCCCGGATCGCCGCGGCGTTTGGCTACGAGGGACTGGCTGGCAACGGCTACGCCTTCACCATCGCAGTCGTTGCCATCGCAGCCATATCGGGCGCCTATTCGACCGAGGTCGTGCGGGGGGCTCTGGCTGCCATTCCGGGCGGACATATCGAGGCGGCGCGGGCGCTTGGGATTCCAGGCAGGCGCATCTTCCGCCGCATTATCGCCCCGCAGATGCTGCGGATCGCGGTGCCCAGCATGAACAATGTCTGGCAGACCACGATCAAGGACACCGCGCTTGTCTCCGTGGTCGGCTTGCAGGAACTGATGCGCGCCGCCTTCGTCGGGGCGGGTTCGACCCGCCATCCCTTCATCTTTTATCTCATCGCCGCTGTCGTCTACCTCACGATCACGCTGGTCAGCCAGGGTGGATTCGACTGGATCGAACGCCTTTTGCGTTCCCGTACGAGGAAATAGGCCATGGACTTCGAACTCGTTCGCCTCGCAGTTCCGACCCTCGCCAAGGGACTGTGGCTCACCGCCGTCCTGACGGTTGCCTCGATCGCCATCGGCTTCAATCTCGGCCTGGCGCTCGCGGTCATGCGCCTGTCGAAAAACACGGCTCTGAGCGGTTTTGCCAAAGGCTACAGCACCGTCTTCCGCGGCACGCCGCTGCTGGTCCAGCTCTTTCTCTTCTATTATGGCCTCGGCCAGCTTTCCTTCGTGCGGGACAACCCCATACTCTGGTGGATCGTCGGCGATGGCGCCCATTGCGCGGTCATGGCGCTGGCACTCAACACGGCGGCCTATACGTCGGAAATCCTGCGCGGCGGCCTCATGTCCATTCCGGGAGGGCTCGTCGAAGCTGCTCAGGCCTGCGGCATGTCGCGGCTCCTGTGCTTTCGCCGGATCACGTTTCCCCTTGCCATCAGGCAAGCGCTGCCGGCCTACGGCAACGAGCTTGTGCTCGTCGTCAAGGGAACGAGCCTCGCTTCCACCATCACCGTCCTGGAAATCACCGGCCATGCAAAGCGGCTGATGAGCCAGACCTATGCAATCCTCGAAATATTCGCCATCGCCGGTGTGCTCTATCTGCTGATCAATCTGGCGCTGATCACGCTCGTACGGCTCCTGGAAGCCCGTCTTACGCGCTACCTGCCCCGATAGGCCTACCGCCTGAAACGGCCGGAAACTTTGAAAGGAAAGAGAAATGCCCATGGATGTACGCGCCGCCGTTGCCGTTCAGGCCGGCAAGCCGCTGGAAGTGATGACCGTTCAGCTCGAAGGCCCGCGGGCCGGCGAGGTGCTGATCGAGGTCAAGGCCACCGGCATCTGCCACACCGACGATTTCACGCTGTCGGGCGCCGACCCCGAAGGTCTGTTCCCGGCGATCCTCGGCCATGAGGGTGCCGGCGTCGTCGTCGATGTCGGCCCGGGCGTCACCTCGGTCAAGAAGGGCGACCACGTCATCCCGCTCTACACACCGGAATGCCGTTCCTGCCCGTCCTGCCTGTCGCGCAAGACCAATCTGTGCACGGCGATCCGTTCGACCCAGGGCCAGGGCCTGATGCCGGACGGCACCTCGCGCTTTTCGATCGGCAAGGACAAGATCCATCACTACATGGGCTGCTCCACCTTCGCCAACTACACGGTGCTGCCGGAGATCGCCGTCGCCAAGGTCAACCCCGACGCGCCGTTCGACAAGATCTGCTACATCGGCTGCGGCGTCACCACCGGCATCGGCGCGGTGATCAACACGGCACAAGTCGAGATGGGCGCAACCGCGATCGTCTTCGGCCTCGGCGGCATCGGCCTCAACGTCATCCAGGGGCTCAGGCTTGCCGGTGCCGACATGATCATCGGCGTCGACCTCAACAACGACAAGAAGCCGTGGGGGACACGCTTCGGCATGACCCATTTCGTCAACCCCAAGGAGATCGGCGACGACATCGTGCCCTACCTCGTCAACATGACGAAGCGCGGGGCCGACCAGATCGGCGGCGCCGACTATACCTTCGACTGCACCGGCAACACCAAGGTGATGCGTCAGGCGCTCGAGGCCTCGCATCGCGGCTGGGGCAAGTCGGTGGTCATCGGCGTTGCCGGCGCCGGCCAGGAAATCTCCACCCGGCCGTTCCAGCTCGTCACCGGCCGCAGTTGGATGGGCACCGCCTTCGGCGGCGCCCGCGGCCGCACCGACGTTCCCAAGATCGTCGACTGGTACATGGAGGGCAAGATCGAGATCGATCCGATGATCACCCACACCATGCCGCTCGAAGACATCAACAGGGGCTTCGAGCTGATGCATTCCGGCGAGAGCATCCGCAGCGTCGTGGTATACTGAGCGCGGGTTCAAAACCGCATCACGAATGCAATCCGTTCATCGCATCGCCAAGCGTCCGCCTAGCGATGCCAGTGATCGGCCGGGCATAGCGCGCCGGCCATGAAGGAGGAGAAGCCCATGCCAAGCATTGCGATACATCCATCCCTCGATTCCGGTTTCAAGGCGACCGACGCGGCCTTCTCGGGCGGCACACTTGTGTGCAACTGCACGAGCAACGCTGTGAAGGTCCGGATCAAGGGCGACATTGCCCATAACCATGCCTGCGGCTGCACCAAGTGCTGGAAGCCCGATGGTGCTGTCTTCTCGATCGTCGCCGTCGCGCCGACGGACAATGTCGAGATACTCGAAAACGGCGACAAGCTCGCTGTCGTGGATCCGGCCGCTCTTATTCAGCGCCACGCCTGCAAGGACTGCGGCGTGCACATGTACGGCCCCGTCGAACGCGACCATGCGTTCAAGGGGCTTTCCTTCCTGCATCCTGAGCGGTTCCAGGAAACGGGCTGGGCAAAGCCCGGGTTTGCGGCCTTCGTGTCTTCGATCATCGAAAGCGGATACGATCCGGCAAAGATGGATAGCGTGCGTGCCCGCCTGCGAGACCTTGGTATCGAGCCCTATGACTGCCTCAACCCCGGCCTGATGGACTACATCGCCACCTGGACGGCGAAAAAGAGTGGCGCGCTTAGGACGGACACCGCCTGAGCGACTTGCCGCAAGCACCTCATCGTTCTCGATATCCACCAACAGGTAACATCGAATGCATAGCCTGCCCCCCGAATTCAAAGCCGAAGTCCGTAAAATTGTCGGTGAAGGAAACCTCAAGGACGGAGAGGCTATTTCCACGATCGACCACGGAGTTGCGCCTGAAAACCTGGGGGCAGGCGCTGTCGTCCTCCCGAGAACCACCGGGGAGGTTGCCGCCATCGTCAAATGTTGCCTCACCAACGGGGTCTCGCTCGTCACCCATGGAGGACGAACCGGGCTCGTAGGCGGGGCGATGTCTCGGCCGGGCGAACTGGTGCTTTCGACCGCCCACCTCAATCGGATCCTGCATATTTCACCGATCGAGCGCGTTGCAGTCGTGGAGGCTGGCGTGACACTACAGGCGCTGCAAGTGGCGGCCGCGGAGCATCGACTTGAAACAGGGATCGATTTGCCGTCGCGCGGTTCGGCAACTATCGGAGGCATGGCCTCGACGAATGCCGGGGGTATTGCAGCCTTTCGGTTCGGGGTTATGCGGCATCGCATTCTTGGTCTGGAGGCCGTGCTCGCGGATGGCTCGATCTATTCCGACCTTACACGCGTCGTGAAAAACGCCGCCGGCTATGATCTAAAGCATCTTTTCGTGGGGGCCGAAGGTACGCTCGGCATCATAACGCGCATTGCCGTCAAACTCGAACCCCAGCCCCCTGCCACAGCAACAGCCCTCTTTGGCTTACCATCGGTGGATGCCGTGCTCGAGACGGTTCGTCGAGGGCTCGACGCAGAATATGGTCATCTACGCGCGGCGGAGGCGATCTGGAATACCTATTTCCGCCTGACATCCGGCCACCATCGCTGGTCGGCGACGGACTACAATGCCGACCATCCAGTCAACCTGTTGGTCTCGCTCGGCGGGACCGAAGAGGCAGCGTTGCAATCGGAACTCGGCCGTATCTATGAAGACCTCATCGAAGCTCACCCCGACGTCTCGGCCGTGATTGCGTCCTCGGGCACGCAGGAGGCGGATCTCTGGCGGCTACGCGAAGACACGGACCTCATCTACCGAAAGCATCCGAGCGCGCCATCCTACGACGTCTCGGTCCCTCTTTCGGAAGTCGGGAGCTATCTCGATCGCTGCCTTGCGGATCTGAGCGAAGTGGATGCCGCGCTCGATCCCTACGTGTTCGGCCATCTTGCCGACGGAAATCTCCATATCGTCCTCAACGCGGCCGGCCGTGACATTCCGGGCGAAAAGGCGAAAGCCATTGAGAAGGTGGTGTACAGGGACATAGTTACGATCGGCGGGTCGTTCTCTGCCGAGCATGGGATCGGCACCAAGAGAGCGGGGTCACTGTCAGCCACATCGAATCCGGTCAAGCTGGCGCTGATGTATCGGGTCAAGGACGCGCTCGATGCGTCGGCGATCCTCAATCCCGGAAAGGTGTTGTGCGCGGACGCGCTTTACAGCGCCGCGCGTCAAATATGACGCGCAAAGGACGCTGTAACGCTTTAAACCTGCTGCATAATCTTATCCTTAGATCGGATCCGATCTAAGGAATTATGCAGTAGAGGCTGACCTCCCTTAAAATGTGGCAAGGCGGCCGCTGCGTGCAAAGCCAATCTCTGCGACGATTTCAAATGCTCCTGCGTTAAGATTGCCATTCATAACGGAAATATATGATTTTATCTTATTCTTTCATGATTTCGTCCTCTCGACGGCCTTGACTCCAGAATGCGAGCACTGACACATTCAGTTGTCAGACATCTTACATAAAAGGGGATCGTGGCTGACGGATCGAATAGGAGGATCATGTGAGGAAGCTCTTTGTACGATTGGCCGTAGGCGCCGCATTCGTCGCCACGGCCGCCTCTGCCCATGCCGGGCAGACGCTTGACCGCGTCATCGAAAAGAAGGCGATGGTCGTCGCCACCAACAGCGGTTGGCCGCCCCAGAGTTATCTGGACGACAGCAACGAGATGGTCGGCTTCGATATCGACGTCTCCCGCGAAATCGCCAAGCGCCTGGGCGTCGAGGTGAGCTTCGAGACGCCGGACTGGGCAACGCTGACCGGCGGCCGCTGGCAGGGACGCTACGATCTCGGCGTCGGTTCCGTAACGCCGACCAAAGCGCGCGCGCAGGTCATCGATTTCGTCGGCATCTACTATTACAGCCCCTATGTCTATGTCGTGCACAAGGACAGTGAGGCGAAGTCCGTGACCGACCTCAACGGCAAGGTCATCGGCGTCGAGACCGCGACGACGTCGGAAGATTTCATCAACCGCCGACTGGAAATCGACGCGCCGGGCCTGCCGCCGATCGAATACAAACTGGAGCCGGGCGAAGTGCGAACCTTTGCCGATTCGATGCTGCCCTTCGACGATCTTCGTCTTGGCAGCGGCGTGCGCCTCGACGCGGTGATCGCGCCTGAGCAGACGGCCCTCAACGCCATCAAGAATGGCTATCCGCTCCGCAGCCTGGAAGGTGAATATGCCTTCCGCGAGCCGCTCGTCGTGATCGCCGAGAAAGTCGATCAGGACTGGACGGCAAAGGTCGGCAGCATCATCGAGGAGATGAAGAAGGACGGCACTCTCAGCACGCTGACCACCAAGTGGTACGGCAAGGACTACAGCACGGACTGACGAGCATAGCGGCGTGGGTCGATCTGGCCCGCGCCGCAACACGCATCTGGGGGAGCCGCACATCATGACCTATCCTGATACCTACTATAAGCGCACCATGGTGGATCAGACAGCGCGCCCTGCTCTGTCTGGCTCGCACGATTGCGACGTCGTGATCGTCGGCGGCGGCCTCGCCGGGCTGTCGACTGCCCTGCAACTGGCGCGTGCCGGCAAAAGCGTCACGGTTCTGGAAGCCGAAAGCGTGGGTTACGGCGCATCCGGCCGAAACGGCGGCTTCGTCAGCCCGGGCTACGCAACGGACGGCGACGAAATCGCGCGCGTCACCGGCGAAGAAGCAGCCCGCAGCCTCCATCTGCTGTCGATCGAAGGCACGGAGTTCATCCGTGAAAACATCCGCGCCCTTCAGATCGATGACGCGCAGTCGCAACCCGGCCTGATGAGCGTGCTGCGCTACGACGATGCTGCAAGCCTCAAGGCCTATGCGGAAGACACCAGCCGGCGCTACGGCTACGAACTCGAATTCATGGATCGCGACGCGGTCCGCGCGGTCCTCAAGTCGGACCGCTATTTCCAGGCATTGCGTAACCGCAATGCGTTCCACATGCACCCGCTGAACTATCTACGCGCCATCGCCCGCGAGATCGAACGTCTTGGCGGCCGCATCTGCGAAAGGTCCGCGGTAAAATCCGTGGACCTGGCAGGCGCACAGAAGCGGGTGAAAACGGCAGGTGGAGGCGTGACGGCCCGCGATGTCGTCTTCACGACAGGTGGTTATACCGGATCGCTCAACGGAAAGCTGAAGCGCTCCTTCCTGCCGATCGCAACCTACGTCATGGTCAGCGAGGATGCGCCGGATCTTATCGCATCGGCGATCGCAACGAAGGACGCCGTCGGCGACAACCGCCGCGCGGGCGACTACTACCGCGTGATCGATGGCGGCCGGCGCCTCTTGTGGGGCGGTCGCATAACCACTCGCGCAGCCTCGACGGACGCGCTCGTGCGCGAACTGCGCGCCGAAATGGTCGGCACCTATCCGCAACTCGCCGGGTTGAAGACCGAAATCGCCTGGTCGGGCCTCATGTCCTACGCCCGCCATCTGATGCCCCAGATCGGGCGCATGAGCCCCGGCGTGTGGTATTGCACGGCCTTCGGCGGACATGGCCTCAACACGACGGCGATCGGCGGCAAGGTCATCGCCGAAGGCATTCTCGGTGAGACCGAACGCTACAAGCTCTATGAACCGTTCGGCCTCGTCTGGGCGGGCGGGCTTGCCGGGCTTGCCGTCGCCCAGCTCACTTATTGGAAGCTCCAGGCACAGGATTGGTGGCGCGAGCGCGCCGCCTGAGAAACGGGAAAGGTCTGAACCATGATCGGTCGATTGATACTCATCTATCCCGAAGCCTCGCGCCGTGCCGGCGCGCTGCTGATCCTCACCCTGGTGGTCCTTGCGCTCTACATGCTCGGTGTCAGCTCTGCCTGGATCGGCCATGTCCTGCCCGCCACGGCAGGTTGGCTTGGCGAAAACCCGACCATGGGGCGGCTGGTTTCGTCTCTCCTGATCGCGCTCATCGTTGCCGCCAACTGGAAAGCGTTGCGCCAGCTCTCACAGCGCCAGCAGGTGGTCGGCGTCTGGCTTGAGCTCTTCGTGCTTCTGATGCTCTTCTTCTACTCGTTCGACCTGTCCTTCGCCTTCATCGCCAAGAAGATCGGCTTTCTCGTCTCACAGGGCGTGGTGACGACGCTCTACATTTCCGCGATCTCCATCGTGATCGCGACGGTCATCGCGTTGGCCGGCGCAATCGCCAAATTGTCCAGCAACGGTGTCGTCTACGGCCTCGCCACCTTCTACACCTCGCTGTTTCGCGGCCTGCCGCTCCTGATGCAGATCTACATCATCTATCTCGGCCTGCCGCAGGTCGGCTATGTGATCGGCGCGGTGCCTGCCGGCATCCTGGCGCTTTCGCTGTGCTACGGCGCCTATATGACGGAAATCTTCCGCGCCGGCATCCAGAGCATTTCACGCGGCCAGACGGAAGGCGCCACCGCACTCGGGCTCAGCCCCAACCAGACCCTGGCGCTCGTGATCCTGCCGCAGGCGATGCGGGTCATCATTCCGCCGACCGGAAACCAGTTCATCGCCATGCTGAAGGACTCCTCCCTCGTCTCCGTCGTCGGCGTCTGGGAAATCATGTATCTCGCCCGCACCCAGGGCCAGACCGAGTTCCGCCACATCGAGATGCTGATCACCGCATCGATGATCTACTGGATCCTGTCGATCGGGCTGGAATACGCCCAGTCTCGCATCGAGGAGCGCTTCGGCCGCTTCAATGCCCGTTGACGCGCCCGCCACGGCCCGCGGCGGCGCGTCGATCGTGCCGTCGAACGGCCGTGGCGCCCTTCTCGTTGTTGTCGCCTTCGCGATCTTCTCGGCCACCGATGCCATCGTGAAGGTCATGGCATCGGGCCTGCCGGCGCCACAGGTGACGTTCCTTGTCACCGCTGCCGCCCTCGTTGCACTGTTGATCCAGTCTTTCGCAACCGGCCGAAGCGGGCGGCTGATACCGCGCCAGCCCGGCCTCGCCCTCTGGCGTGCGCTGTTGCTGGCGATCGATACGATGCTGATCCACTACGCCTTCGCCAAGCTGCCGTTGGCGGAGGCCTACCTGATCGCCTTTCTCACGCCGATCCTCGTTGCAGTTCTCGGTTTCGTGTTTCTCCGCGAACGGCTTTCGGCGGTCGGCTGGGTGGGCGTATTGATCGGCTTCGCTGGCGTTACCGTCGCCCTGAAGCCGGGTGTGGCGCCCCTCAATCTCGGCCATGCCGCGGCGCTCGGCTCTGCGGTGTTGTTCGCGCTTTCCCTGATCTTGCTGCGCCGGGCGAAAGTGGCGGAAACGGATGAAGCACTCGTCGGAAGCCTTCTCGTCGTAATGACGCCTGTTGCGCTTGGTGTCGCTGCCGCGTCCGGTGGATTGCTGCCGATCGACCTTGCCGACCTCGGTCTTGCGATTGCCGGCGGCCTCTTGCTTCTCGGCGGCCATGCGCTGCTGGTGCGCGCATTCCGGATCGGCGAGGCCTCGGTGGTCGCACCGTTCCAGTACAGCCAGATCATCTGGGGATGCATCTACGGGGTTCTTCTCTTCTCGACCCCGGTGGAACTGCACATGATCGCCGGGGCTGGAATCATCATGCTTTCGGGCTTGCTCGTTCTGAAATAGTCCCCGGCCCCGTCAGAGCGGCTGCGGCAGCTGCGGAAAACCGCCGACATGCATGCAGGTCAGGGCAGCCCGGTCGCGCCCGGCCGCAAGGCAATCAGGTAGTGGCAGACCCGCAATTCGGGCTGCGAGAAAGCCGGCAATGAAGCTGTCGCCGGCACCGGTCGTGTCGACCACCTCGACCGGCCGGATGCCGATCGAAGCAGTTTGTCTTCCATCGCCGACCATGGCCCCCTTGCTGCCCCGCGTGACGACGGCGAGCGGCACGCCGCATTCCAGCAGGCGGCGCAGCAAGGCTTCCGCCGTCGCGTCGTCGTCGCCGGCGGAAGCGAAGGCGATCGCCAGGCCCTCGGTTCCGAGATTGACCGGATCGGCATTGACGGACACATCCTGCGACACACTGATACCGGCATCGGCGAGCGTGCGGCGCAGAACGCCCCCATCGTCCATCCAGCCGATATGCACATGATCCATGGTCTTCAGGACGGCAATCTCGTCCGCGTCCGGCTCGTAGCCGGCGCAGACGCCGAAATCCTCGAAGGTGAAGACGCGGTCGCCGGAGGCAAGCACGTCGATCTCGGTATAGGCGGTGACGCCGACACGTTCCCGCATATACGTGACGTCGACACCGTTGTCAGCCAGGAGATGCCGCGTTCGCCAGCCGGCCGGATCCGAACCGACGGCGCCGAAATAGTGCGAGACGTGGCCGAGCCGGGCGAGTTGTACCGCAACGTTGACAGCGTTGCCGCCAACAAGCGATTGCGAAAGCGGAGGCTGGAAGCGGTCTATGCAATTGTCGCCGACGGCGGCGAAGCGGAAGGTTTTCATGCGCATCTCGGGATAGGACGCCAAAGCCGCGAACGCGATGATGCGCATTCGCAGCTCCGGATTATCGCGTCAAGCAGCAAATATCAGTAGGCGACGCGCTTGTAGTAGCGCCTTGTCGTGAGCGGGTGGTTGCGCAGGACTTCGAGATGGGCGCTGATGCGCTCCAGCACAGTCGCCAGCAGCACGGGCGACACCAGCGCCCGCACATCGGCCGAAACGCCGGGCAGTGCGAACTCGGCGGTGTCGAGAACGGTCAGCTTGTCTGTGTAGACCGGCGCAAAGTTCTGGACGCGGTCGGCAAGCGGGCGCGCCGCATCCTCGCCCTTGAAGAGAATGACGCTGACGCCCTTTTCGACGAGTTCGAGCGTGCCATGGAAAAAATCGGACGCGTGTACGGGACGGGTGCGGATCCACTGCATCTCCTCGAGGATGCACATGCCGTAGTAGAACGCTTCCGGCCAGACGTTCCCGGCACCGGTAATGATGTGATAATCCGAGCCGGCGAGGATCTTGGCAAAGGCCTCCGCCTTCGGCTCATAGGCCCGCTTCACCTCCAGCAGCAGCGCCGGCATGCGGGAGAGCTGGCTGACGATCTCGGCGTGGTTTTCGATCTCGCCACGATGGTTCAGGATCGCGAGCGCGATGAACAGCGACTGCAGATAGAAGGATTCGCAGGACGTATCGTCCTCGGCAAAATTGACGAAGACGTGGTCTCCGCCCTTGCCGAGCGGCGTCTCCTCGTGGCCGACCAGGGTCACAACCGTCGCTCCGATTTCCTTCAGCCTGGCGAGAAGGGCCACACTTTCCTTCGTCGTACCGGAAAGCGACGGCATGACGACGATCGACTTGTCCGTCAGGTGAGCCGAGCCTGTGAGCACCAGTTCCGCCGGCATGTCGATGAAGGCAGGAAAGCGCGAGCGCCGCTGCAGCAACTGAGCCGCGGGCTGCATCAGGATCGCCGCGCCGCCGGTGCCAAGGAAGAAGATGTTCTCTGCGCCCGCCGAAAGACAGGATACAATCACTGTTTCCAGGCGGTTCTGCAGCGCGACTGCGCCGGACTGGATACGGAGGAATCTCTGTTCGTCAAAATTCAGCATGGTTCTGCTCTCGATGTTTGCAGGAAGCGGTGACGCTTTAGTTGTAAGACAACTGACATCGTGGGAAATACCTGTCAAGACGGCTTTCCGCGATTTGTGGAAATGCCCACGTGAAGCGAAGCGGACGCGCCCACAAGCCGGGCTTTCGTACACTTGACCGGCAAGGATTTGTCAGACAAGAACGATTAGACGATCAACGACAACACGAGGCATAGAAGTGCAGGAGCCCCTTCGCGACTCGCGCACCCTGGCCATTCAGCTTCGGGACCGGATTGCCGATCTCATCCGGTTGGAGGGGCTGAAACCGGGGGACAAGCTGCCCACCGAAGCGCAGCTCACGCAGCGCTTCAAGATTTCCCGCCCGGCGCTGCGCGAAGCCCTGAAGCTGCTCGAACAGGACGACGTGATCTATGTCGAGCACGGCCGCGGCCGCTTCGTTTCGGCGCTCTCGGCCGTGCAGGTCGATCGCCCGATCACCGTCTTCGAGAGCGTCACCGACATGGCGCGCCACTACGGTTACACCACCGTCAACAAGGTGCTGTCGATTTCCGAGGAAACACCCGACACGCGCGTCGCCGACAGCTTGCATCTCTCGCCCGCCGGCCGCGTGATCCGCATCGAGCGCATCCGTCTGCATGATGACGAGCCGATCCTCTACTGCATCGACTACGTTCCGCGCAGCATCATCCCGGCGAAGCTCTACGACCTCGACTGGAGCGGATCGTTGATGGACCTGCTCGAGGAATACGGCAGCCGCCCGCGCATGTCCGCCGCCAGCGTATCCTCCGTCATGCTTCCCGATGACGTCGTCGAGCGCCATGACCTCAGGGATTTCGGGCCAGCCCTGCTCATCACCGAAACCTGCTTCACCGCAGCCGGCGTCCCGGTGAACTACGCGATTGACTATCACCGCGGCAGCCATTTCTCCTTTAGCCTGACGCGCAAGTAGGCGATTTCCGAAGAACAGGCGTGCTGGACGCGATGTGGGAGCGTCGGCTTAATCTTTCGGGTTTTTGTATAGGTGGGCATGATATTCGAGCGCCTGCGCGTCACGGCCGATGGCCGCGACCGCGACGAGCTTGCCACCCTTCTTGTAGCTGACCAGGCAATCGCGCGCGGCGATGTCGCCATCAACCTCCAGTCTGTCCCAGCCCTCGGCATGGCCGACATAGCGGACCGTGACATCGTAATGCGGGCTCCAGAAGAAGGGCACGTCCCGGAAGGGCTTCCCTGCGCCGAGCATGTTTTCCGCGGCGATCTGTCCCTGGCGTTCGGCGACCACCCAATGCTCGACCCGGCGGGTTTGACCGTTCTGGCCGTCGCGCCAGCGCGCCACGTCGCCCGCCGCGAAGATGCCCGGTGCAGCTGTTTCGAGATAATCATCGACGAGGATGCCATGGTCGGTAGCGATACCCGCCGCTTCGGCGAGCGCGGTATTCGGCCGGACGCCCACGCCGATGATCACGAGATCGGCAGGCAGTTCGGCACCACTGCTCAGCGTGACCGCGTCTGCTCCGATCGAAGCAAGCGAAGTGCCCATGTGGAGCCTCACCCCATGATTTTCGTGAAGTTCCCGGATGAAGTCGCCGAGTTCGGGGCCGAGCACCTTTTCCAGCGGCCTTGCATCGAGCGAGACCACCTGCACATCCAGCCCGCGTGCTCGTAGCGCGGCCGCTGTTTCCAGGCCGATGAAGCCCGATCCCAGCACCACCGCCGATTTGGCCGATTTCGCCCGTTCGACGATGGCCCGACTGTCGGCAAATGAGCGCAGGGTAAAGACATTGGGCTGGTCCGCGCCGGGGATCGGCAACCGCACCGGTTCGGCCCCCGTCGCAATGAGAAGGCGGTTGAAGGGGAAGGTGCGGCCGCCCGCAATCGTGACGACGCGCGCCGACACGTCGATCCCGCTCACTTCAGTCCCAAGCTGGAGATCGATGTTGCTCTTGCCGTAAAAGCCTTCGGACTTGAGCGGCATCCATTCATCCGGCGCGTTGCCTGCCAGGTAGTCCTTCGACAAGTTCGGGCGATCATAGGGCGCATCAGCATCCTGGCTCAGCATGGTGAGCCGCCCCTGATAGCCGCGCCGACGCAGCATCTCGGCGCAGGAAAATCCCGCCGCGCCGCCACCGATGATGACGATGTCCTGCGGCTGGCCCATTGCCGATCCAGCGCGCTGCGGCTCGGATGTTTTGCGCTCGCGGACCACGATCCGGTCGCCCTCGCGCTCGACCTGCCAGCAAGGCAGCGGATCGAAGGCAGGGGCGCCAAGCGCCTCGCCGGTGCGCAGTGAAAAACAGGCATGGTGCAAGGGACAGCGCACCGTGTCACCGACGACGATACCCTTTTCCAGCGGCCCGCTGTAGTGGGTGCAATTGGCCCCCACCGCCAGGATCTCATCGCCGACACGGACGAGCAGGACCGCCTTCTTGCCCACATGTCCGCGCAGCATCGGCGTGTCGCCGAAATTGGCAAGGGTGACGCCCTCGGTCAGATCGGGGCCGGCATCCTCGTTTGCATGTGAGGCCATGGCATTTCTCCTTCCACGCGACTCATCGTGACGGGGCGCGGCAAGCGTTCCCCCTGTTGAATGTTCACTCCTCGTCGGAAAGCCCCGCCGCCCTGCCTTTCGCCAGCACGGCGGTGACAATCCGGTCGCAACGGGCGCCATCGAAGCAGAAGGCGTCACCAAGGGCGGAATCCATTTCCTGAGCCAGGCTTTCGCGCAGCAGGCTTCGGGCGCGGAAGAAGCGGGTGCGCACGGTGGCCGCCGGAATTTCCAGCGCCAGCGCCACCTCCTCCACGCTCATCTCCTCGATCGCACGCAGCATGAAGACCGTCCGGAACGCCTCGGGAAGCAGGTCGATGCGCGCCTCCATCAGCTTGCGCATCTGTACGCGCATCACCGATTGCTCTGGGCCCCGGCCAGGCTCATCGGTCAGTGCCGCCTGGGTTTCGGGTTCGGAAGAAATCATGGCAACCTCTAACGGGATCACTTGCGCGCTCTTGCGCCGTAACCGCCCAAGCGCCTCATTGGTTGTGATGCGCACCAGCCAGGTCGAGAGTTTGCTCTCGGAACGGTAGCTGGGCAGGGCGCGCCAGGCGCGCAGATAGGCTTCCTGGACGACATCTTCCGCCTCGGCGTCGTTTCCGACAATGCTGCGCGCCGTGCGGAATAGAAGCTGATTGTGGCGGCGCATGATAGCCGCGAAGGCTGCTCCATCGCCGTTGGCGGCGCGCGAGATCAGCTGAGCCTCCGTGGCGTCTTCCGAGGGCCGAGGCGTCACCCGGCGAGATGGGACTTGCATATGTGCCACCGTTCGTTGAATGGACGAAGATACCGGTGCCGTGTTCTGTCACCGCCCCGATTGTCGGCGTCATGATCGTGAACTGCAATAGTATTGAGGTACATGACAGGCACACCAGTTCATGAGATTAATCTTTGCCTCGGTTCCGCAGGCTCAGAAACTCGCCGCGTAAGGCCGCATCTTCAAGGAAAGCGCCTCGCATGATCGAGTTGGTCAATACGGACCGTTCGTCCTTGACGCCGCGCCAATGCATGCAGGAATGATCCGCTTCCATGATGATCGCCAGCCCGTCGGGCTTGATGCGATGCTCGAGCTCATCCGCAAGCATGACCACAGCCTCCTCCTGGATTTGCGGTCGGCTCATGATCCAGTCGCATAGGCGGGCGTATTTGGACAGCCCGATCAGGTCGGACGCGGCATTCGGCAGGACGCCGATCCAGACCTTTCCCATGATCGGGCACAGGTGGTGCGAGCAGGCGCTCCGCACCTTGACCGGGCCGACGATCATCAGTTCATTGAGCCGCGACACGTTCGAAAACGCCGTGACCGAAGGCGCGGCCTGGTAGCGGCCGGAAAACACCTCACTGATGAACATCTTGGCCACGCGGCGCGCGGTGTCGGCTGTATTATGGTCGTTCTCGATATCGATGACGAGGGCGCGGAGCACCTCCTTCATCCGCTCTTCCACCTCAAGACGCAGCTCATCCAACTCGCCGTCTTCCACGAATCCCCAGATGTTGTCATTGGCGCGAAAGGTCTGCCCAGCCTTGAGCAGCCTCAGCCGAACCCGGTCGGACGCCTTCATTGCAGCGATCTCATTTTCCAAGGCAGGAGCAAGTGCAGTCTTGAGCAACGATAATCTCCGGTCACTTGCGCCCGGCTTCGGAGGCCGGCGCGGCAGTTGGTTGAGCCCGCCCCATCAACGGCTGCTGACGAGCATTACTTGTGCTCATGCCTGGTCACTTCCGACGCCATGGCGATAGACGAGCCGGCCACCGAACCACCCGCCAACGGCAAGAGCGAGAAAGCCGCCCTTATCGAGCAGCACGAGACGATATGCCCCTTCAGCATCTCCCGCACGGTATCCTGCGGCCAGTTCGAATTGGCCTTGGCAAGGAAATCGGCCCGTTCATGCGACGCCGTGTGAGCGTAGGCGGACACAGGGGCGAAAGCGGGCGACGCCGTCAATGCAGCCACGGCCGCAGTGAGAGCGAGGTGATGGCTGATGGCCGGGCGGGAAAACCTAGAAAACGGCATGACAGTCTCCGCGGTCGCACAAATCGCAGGATCGGACATACGTCCGGCCATTTGCCGGCATCTGCCACATCCCTTCCTGCACATTGGATGAGGTGATCGCCCGCCGTGTTCCCAAGTTCAGATGAAATTTTTTTGGATATGGCAAAAGGTAAGAGCTAGGCGACGACAACAAAGCCCGGTCAAGGCAGGACTGCCAACAGTCGGCCACCGTGCCGGGATCATCAAGAAGAGGTCTTAAGTCATAGACGACTCGGGCGCGACGGCGCTCTGTCCGAGATAGACGATAGCCCGGCACTGTCGTAAACTGAGGGCCGGCTGGGGCGACCGTCCCTTCGGGAGCGAACGAATGCCTATCTTCATGGACCGGCATGATCTTGCAGGCGTTTCCGCCGCTGATGTCGCCGAAGCACATCTTAAAGATCTCAGCATACAGGACCGGTACGGCGTCAAGTTCCTGACCTACTGGTTTGACCACCGGCGGGGAACGACCTTCTGTCTGATAGATGCGCCGGACGCCGAAACCGCGCAATGCGTTCATCGCGAGGCCCACGGGTTCATTGCCGGCGAAGTCGTGGAGGTGGCGCTCTCAGCTGTCGAGGCATTTCTCGGGCGAATACAAGATCCTGAGGCGGCTGAATCGATCTCGAAAGACATGGACGCCGGTCACCGGGCGATCCTTTTCACCGACATGGTTGGATCTACCGAGATGACATCGCGCCTTGGCGATCGTATGGCCATTGAACTCATCAGAGCTCATGATGCCCTCGTTCGCGGTTGCCTGGGACGATCATCCGGCCGTGAGGTCAAGCACACTGGCGACGGAATAATGGCGGCGTTCGCCTCCACGGTATCTGCAGTCGACTGTGCAATTGAGATCCAACGCGAGTTCCATCACTACAACGCAGGCAATGCCGAGCCAATTCACATCCGCATCGGACTGGATTGTGGCGAACCTGTCGAGGACAGCAATGATCTCTTCGGTACCACGGTGCAGCTGGCAGCAAGGCTTTGCGCTGCCGCCCATAGCGATCAAATCCTGATATCCGAAAACATATACCAAGAGTACGGCAAGGCTGATGTTTTCACCCATGGTGGCCGCCACCGGCTAAAGGGATTTGCAAAGCCAATCCGGGCCTACCGGTGCGAGTGGCTGAATTACAGCGCCGCGCATCAAATATGACGCGCGGCGCTGTAATTCAGCCCCTGCGCCGGCTGCAACGCTGCCAGAACCGGTTCGCACGCCGCTTGACCGGTTAAAAGCGCCGCCTCAGAGGGTTACAGGCTTTACGGTTGACGAACATCCATATATCCAGTAATGCAGATATATGGATAACTCAGAAGCTATCACCGCACTCGGCGCTCTTGCACAGAGCACCCGTCTCGACACGTTCCGCCTGCTCGTCAAGCATGAGCCAGCGGGCCTGCCCGTCGGCGAGTTGGCGAGGATTATCGGCGTGCCGCAAAATACGATGTCGGCACATCTGAAGACGCTGGCTCAGGCTGGGCTAATATCCGGAGAGCGTCAAAGCCGTTCAATCATCTACCGCGCAAACCTCGACGTGTTCCGCGAACTGACGCTGTTCCTGATCAAGGACTGCTGTGGGGGCAACGCGGAGATTTGCATGCCGCTCGTCGCCGAACTCACGCCCTGCTGCCCGCGATGAAGGCGAGTGCATGAGCTTGCGTATTTCTCAAAAGCCGGATCAACACCACTAGGGACAAGGACAATGTCTGACCGTGTTTATAACGTGCTCTTCCTGTGCACGGGCAATTCCGCTCGCTCTATTCTTGGCGAATCCATCCTCAACGGCGAGGGCAAGGGCCGCTTCCGCGCCTATTCCGCTGGCAGCAATCCGAAGGGCGAGGTCAATCCTCACGCCATTAAGGAGCTTGAGGCACTCGGTTATCCGTCCACGGGGTTTTCCTCGAAAAGCTGGGACGTCTTCGCTGAGCCAGGCGCACCGCAGATGGACTTCATCTTCACCGTCTGCGACAGCGCGGCGGGCGAAGCATGCCCGGTTTGGACCGGCCATCCCATGACCGCACATTGGGGTATCGAAGACCCGGCGGCCGTCGAAGGGACAGAAGTCGAGGTGCAACAGGCCTTCGCTCAAGCAGCGAGGTTCCTCAAGAACCGTATATCGGCGTTTCTCAGTCTTCCGCATTCCTCTATCGACAAGCTCGCCCTTGAGCAGCATCTGCGCCAGATCGGCAAGATGGAAGGCTCCACGCAGCCCCGGGAGAAGGCAAGCTGATGTCCGCGTTTGAACGATACCTTACCGTCTGGGTGTTTCTCTGCATTCTTGTTGGCATTGCGCTTGGTCATTTCATGCCAGGCGTCTTCCAGGCGATCGGTGCAGCGGAAGTCGCCAAGGTCAACATTCCCGTGGCCATCCTCATCTGGCTGATGGTCATTCCCATGCTGCTGAAGATCGACTTCGGATCCTTGTCCAAGGTCGGTAGCTACTGGCGCGGAATCGGCGTCACCCTGCTCATCAACTGGGCGGTCAAGCCTTTCTCCATGGCACTGCTCGGCTGGCTATTCGTGGGCTACCTGTTTCGCTCGTGGCTGCCCGAAGATCAGATCGACTCCTACATAGCCGGGCTGATCATTCTTGCCGCAGCCCCGTGCACCGCCATGGTCTTCGTCTGGTCCAACCTGACAAAGGGGGAGCCGCATTTCACGCTTTCACAGGTCGCGCTCAATGACGCAATCATGATTGTCG
The DNA here is from genome assembly GCF_001695865.1 of Ensifer sp. LC384. Classification (NCBI taxonomy): domain Bacteria; kingdom Pseudomonadati; phylum Pseudomonadota; class Alphaproteobacteria; order Hyphomicrobiales; family Rhizobiaceae; genus Ensifer; species Ensifer sp. LC384. Next base: position 137,894 of record NZ_MBST01000008.1, on the reverse strand, counting down.
CGTTTGCCCCCATCGTCGGCCTGCTTCTCGGCCTTTCGGCGATCACCGTGCCGTGGGACACGCTGATGATCTCGGTCGCGCTGTACATCCTGATCCCGGTGGCGATCTCGCAGGTCCTTCGGAAAATGTTGATGGCCGATGGCACGACGAAGGCTCTCGATGCGCTGTTGACCAAGCTGCAGCCCCTATCGCTCGTGGCGCTGCTGGCAACGCTGGTCCTATTGTTTGGTTTCCAGGGCGAACAGATCATAGCCCAGCCGACCATCATCGCGCTGCTTGCCGTCCCGATCCTGATCCAGGTCTATTTCAATTCTGGCCTGGCGTATCTGCTGAACCGGATGACTGGCGAACAGCATTGTGTTGCGGGACCGTCCGCACTCATCGGAGCATCAAACTTCTTCGAACTCGCGGTCGCAGCTGCCATCAGTCTGTTCGGCTTCCAATCGGGTGCTGCGCTCGCAACCGTCGTTGGGGTCCTCATCGAGGTGCCGGTGATGCTGTCCGTCATCTGGATCGTGAACCGCTCCAAGGGCTGGTACGAAGCAAGCCCTTCCGTCGCCAAGAACACCGTCATCGAAAAAACCGTTGCCGAAAGGGCATGATCATGGACGTCACCATCTACCACAATCCCGAATGCGGAACGTCGCGCAACACGCTGGAGATGATCCGCAATGCGGGTATTGAGCCAACTGTCATTGAATACGTGGACACGCCTCCGACGCGCGACCGGCTTGTGCAGATGATTGCCGATGCCGGGCTCACAGTTCGTGAGGCAATTCGCGAAAAAGGCACCCCGTACGCGGAACTCGGCCTCGACAACCCGGAACTGACAGATGAACAGTTGCTCGACGCCATGCTGAAGGACCCGATCCTCATCAATCGGCCGTTCGTCATCACGCCGATGGGTACGCGTCTTTCCCGTCCCTCCGAAGTCGTCCTTGAAATCCTTCCCGACACCCACAAGGGCGCTTTCACCAAGGAAGACGGCGAAAGGGTCCTCGACGAGAAGGGGCAGCGCATTGTCTGAAGCATTGCCTGCCGCCGCCACCGAACACTTCCGCATGCCTGATCTCGATGCGCTGCGTCCTCAGTTCTCGATGCACAAACCACGCATCCTGGTCCTTTACGGTTCGCTTCGGGAAATCTCCTACAGCCGCCTTCTCGCTCACGAAGCTCGTCGTCTCCTGGAGCACTTCGGATGCGAGGTACGGGTCTTCGATCCGAAGGGCCTGCCGTTGCCCGATGAAGCGCCGGTCAGCCATCCCAAGGTGAAGGAACTGCGCGATCTTTCGGAGTGGTCGGAAGGCCAGGTCTGGGTCAGCCCAGAACGGCATGGCGCGATGACTGGCATCATGAAGGCCCAGATCGACTGGATACCGCTTTCCCTCGGCTCCATCAGGCCGACGCAAGGCAAGACGCTGGCCGTCATGGAAGTCTCCGGCGGCAGCCAGTCCTTCAATGCCGTCAACCAGATGCGCATTCTCGGGCGCTGGATGCGGATGATCACGATCCCGAACCAGTCTTCGGTTGCCAAGGCATGGCAGGAATTCGATGCCGACGGCCGAATGAAACCATCGTCCTTTTACGACCGCGTCGTCGATGTATGCGAGGAGCTGGTGAAGTTTACCTGGCTGACCCGAGATGCTTCGCCGTACCTCACCGACCGCTACAGCGAGCGGAAAGAGGATGCGGAGAAGCTGGAAAAGCGGGTCCAGCTCAAAGCCATCTGACATGCAGCACCAATTGCGAGACGATCAGGTCGCTCGCCTCGTCGATATTTCGATAATCGTGGAAATAACACTTGACGAGAATGTGGACGGGGCCGTAGCCTATTTCCATGATTATCGAAAAAGCAGCATCCCAACTCGAAGCCCTCGGCAACGTCACACGCCTCCAGATATACCGGGCGCTCGTGCGTGCAGGTGACGATGGCCTGCCGGTCGGGAGGCTCCAAGAAAAGCTGGAAATTCCAGCTTCCACGCTTTCACACCATCTGAAGCGGCTCATCGACACTGGCCTTGTTATCCAGGACCGTCAGGCGACGACGCTGATCTGTACCGCGAACTACAAGCACATGAATGCCCTGATCGGTTACCTCGCGGACGAGTGCTGCGCCGATGCGGGATGCTCGAAGCAAACCCGCGAAACCGTGGCCTGAAGGCGTTTTTTTGCATTCAAATTTCGAAATTTCCAGAAATACGAAAGGAGAGGCACGTGGTATTCCCTGAAAGGCTTCCGGTCGCTGTCATTGGCGCTGGCCCCGTTGGACTCGCGGCTGCCGCGAGGTTGGTGGAGGCAGGCCTCACGCCCCTCATCTTGGAGCGGGGAGCTTCCGTAGGCTCGTCCCTGATCGACTGGGGCCATGTGCGGGTTTTCTCCCCCTGGAAATACAATATCGACGATGCCGCGCGACGATTGCTCGATGATCTCGGCTGGAACGCCCCGCAGCCTGATGGTGTGCCGACAGGCCGGGAAATCGCTGAAAACTATCTTCTGCCTTTGGCGGGTATTCCCAAGATTGCGGCCAACCTCAAGCTCGGCACAACGGTCACGGCGATTACCCGTCAGGGATTTGACAAGGTCTCATCAAACGGTCGCCAGGATGCGCCTTTCGTAGTCCGATACGACGACATCTGGGGCGAGCACGACGTTCTGGCACGAGCTGTCATCGATGCCTCCGGCACATGGACGCATCCGAACCCGATGGGGATCAACGGTCTGCCCGTCTTTGGCGAACGCAGTTCCAGCAGGGTTTCCTATGGCATACCTGACGTTGCCGGAATCAGGCGGTCTGACTTCGTCGGCAAGCGAACACTGGTTGTCGGAAGCGGTCATTCAGCAATCAATGTCGCCTTGGCCCTGCTGGAACTTCAGGAAAGTGATCCTGCTACCGAAATCTTCTGGGCGCTCCGCCATCATGGAGTGGCTCGCCTGCTCGGCGGCGGTCTCAATGACCAGCTTCCCGAGCGCGGTGCCCTCGGATTGGCTGCGAAGAAGGCCATGGACGAGGGTCGCCTCAGAATGCTGACGTCCTTTGCCGCCAAGAGCGTGATATCCGAAGACGAAGGGCTCGTCGTCAAGGCCATGGCAAATGGAGAGCCGGTGACACTGGCGCTAGATCGGGTGGTGGTCACGACTGGCTTCCGGCCCGACCTATCGTTTCTCCGAGAACTCCGCATTGATCTCGATCCTGCCGTCGAGGCCCCGCCAGCCCTGGCGCCCCTCATCGATCCGAACCTTCATTCCTGCGGCACCGTTCCACCCCATGGCGTCGACGAATTGGCCCATCCGGAAAAGGATTTCTACATTGTCGGCTCGAAGTCCTATGGCCGCGCTCCAACATTCCTGATGAAGACCGGCTACGAACAGGTCCGTTCCGTGGTCGCCGAGCTTGCAGGAGATCACGTTGCCGCGCGGCGGGTGGAACTGGTTCTTCCTGAAACAGGTGTGTGCTCCGTCGATCTCGCAGTAAACGCCACATCGGGATGCTGCGGCGGACCCGCGCCCGTGGAGGCGGACGCCTGCTGTGCCGCTGATGCGACCGCGAAGGCCGCTGGAAAATCCGGATGCGGCTGTGCCGCACCAGTTGTCGAAAAAGCGCGAGCGTGATGATGGGAGAACGAAAGCTACCCGCATGGGCGCTTGCGGGGCTCGGCGCAACGCAAATCATCGGATACGGCACGCTCTACTATGCCTTCAGTATCCTTGTGCCCGAAATCGCGGAAGATATCGGCAAATCGCAGCAATGGGTGTTTGGAGCCTTCTCGGTGGCTCTGCTCGTTGGCAGCCTTGCTGCACCCCTGTCAGGCTACCTTGCCGACAGGATTGGCGCGGGGCGGTTGATGGCGGCAGGATCGCTGCTGGCGTCCGCAACACTCGCCTTGATGGCCGTGTCCACCGGACCGATCACCTTCGCTGTCGCACTGGCGCTGACCGAGATCGTTTCGGTCGCCGTTCTCTATGCCACCGCGTTCACTGCAATCGTTCAGACCGGGGGACAAAATGCGCAGAAATCCATTGTTCACCTGACGCTGATCGCCGGTTTCGCCTCCTCGGTGTTCTGGCCGCTGACGTCCTGGCTGCATGGTTTTCTGTCCTGGCGGGAAGTCTATCTGCTGTTCGCAGCGTTGAACCTCCTCGTTTGCCTTCCAGTGCACTTGGCGCTTGCCCGGCTGACGACCACAGCAGTGTCAGCCTCCAAGACCAGCACTGTCCCTATTAGCGAACACCGGCCTGTTGCGAACGGAACACTGCTGTTCTCGCTGATGCTGCTCGGCTTTGCCATCGAGGGCTATGCCCTGTCGGCGATCCTGGTTCACATGGTACCGCTGACACAGGCGCTCGGGTTTGGTGCAGCAGGTCTGCTGGTTGCTTCCCTGTTCGGTCCAGCCCAGGTTGCAAGCCGCCTGATCAACCTGCTCTTCGGCCGCGAGCTGTCACAGAAATGGCTGGCCGTCATCGCGACTGGACTTCTACCAATCGGTCTGACGATCCTGCTGATGACGACACCGTGGGTGCCCGGAGCGGTAATGTTCGCAATCTGCTTTGGACTGGGCTCCGGTCTCACAAGCATTGTCGGGGGGACATTGCCGCTCGAGTTGTTTGGATCAAAGGGGTACGGCAGCCGCCTCGGCTGGGCCACGTCTGCGAAACAGATGATGTCGGCAATTGCGCCACTCGCCATGTCCATGTCTATGGCGGGGATCGGCGTCGTCGTCTCGATCGGGGTGACGATAGCTATCGGTGTAGCCGGGGCTTTGGCATTCCTTGCGATCGTGTCAGTCGAGCGGCGCCCTGTGGCCCTTCGACAAACGGTGAACGTCAGACGCATGCAGTGATCTCAGAACGCGCTGAGATTCGGATAGCGCCTTGACCTTCCAGGAAGCTGGAGCCGGATATTCTCCTCCTTCTGTTCGCTTGACCTTGCCATCGTTGGAAGCGTTAAGATTCCGCCCAGCATGGAGGTCATCAGGAATGGACCGTCGCGCCGACAAACTAGAAGAGAACATCCTCACTCTGTTCAAGCAAGCTTGCCGACAGGGTCGGCTGGACGTCGCCGAGCACCTGCTACAAGCACTCGAAGCGTCGAGCGAAAAAGGCAGCCGCGCCGGGCTGCCCCGTGGTCGTGAAGCATTGATCAAAGCGTATCGCACTGTGGCCAAACTTCGTTACTGCATAACTCCTTAAATCGGATCCGATTTAAGGATGAAATTATGCGGCAAATTTAAAGTGTTACAGCGTCCTTAGCGCGTCATATTTGACGCGCGGCGCTGTAGGCGCGCAGGCGCCGCCCTGAACCGGTCGATAAACCGGGAAATCGCCTCGGAAATCGGAGCCGAGCCCTACCCGCAGGACCCGTGCTGCTGGATCGGCGGGCACTTCACCGAACCGAACGAGCAACACGCGCAGCAGTCACCGGGATTTGGGCGTAGCAGGGTTTTGCAATTGAGGCATTCATAGAAGACCTGACAGGCATCCAAGGGCACGGTCTCGCGTTTGGCAAAGCCGCAATGTGGGCAGGTCAGCACGGATTCGAGAATGGACGGGCTACGGGACTCGCCGGTCGTCATCGTATCAACCCCTTCAATCGTTCCCACAATCCCGGTACCGGATGTCCGTGGGGTTTCTGGGTCTGATTGGTGAGCGCGTTGACGAAGACGACGAGATTGACAGGCTTGAACTTCAGGCCGTGGAAACGGGCGCGCAGGCGGCCGTCCTGATCGATGACGTGGGTGACGATCCCGTGCATCTGCATGCCCTCCTCGCTTTCGGTGAACTTGAGGCCGTAAGCTTCGGCGATCTTGCGGGTACTGTCTTCCGGCTGGCCCGGCACTGCGGTCAGAAACATCCAGTTCACCGGGTCGAGGCCGTGCGCCTGTCCGTACTCGCTGAGCACCGTTCCTTTATCGCGCTTCGGGTCCGTGGTGATGGTGACGAACTCGACCATCGCCTTCATCGGCGTCCGGTTGATCATCGTCTGGAGTTCCGCGATTCGCTCGGCATGCAGGGGACAGACGTCCGGGCAGTTGGCGTAGACGAAGTTCAACACTACGACCTTGCCTCGAAGGTCGGACAGGCTGACGGTGCGGCCCGCCGAATCCTGCAATGTGAATGCGGGCCCTTCGTTGTCGACCGCCTGGAAGTATGTCTCCGTGGCGCGGAGGTCCTGATCGACCTCCTCGAGCGAATGTGCCAGCACCGGGGCGACGCAAGCCACCGTCATTGCGATGACAATCAGGGCTGAATGCAATGCGCGCATGGGTCACCTCCCGACAGCGGTGGCATCGCCGTGCCTGGACGACGAATACGACCGCGGAACCGCGAGTGAAGCGGAGGCATCGTCGGTTTCCGACGAAATGGCCGACGACGCCCCATCCGGAGAGCCAACCACGCGGCTCATGCAGAATCCGAGCGCGCACATGGCGACGCAGGGCAGCACGCTCACCAGCAGTGGTGCAACGCCGACGGCGACCAGCCAACTCCAGTTGAGGGCCGCGCCAAGGCCAAGCACGAGGATGCCCAGCAGAACAAGCCGTCCCCGCCGGCCTCGCAGCGAGCACGGAAGCCTGTGACCAAGCGGCTGCGATTGGGTACGAGATTGAACTTCGGCCGAAATGGGTGCTCTCATAAGATTTCTCCCCTTGCCGATCAGCGCCGACGGAAGCCGCCGCGGATCACGACTGACGCCCCAGGCAAGCACGGCGGCCAGTCGCGCGAATGCGACAGCCGGCATGCCAGGAGCAACCGACGACTCAAGGCGGATGTCGGCCCGCCCTCCGCCTTCGATGTTGCCTCCATGATGATTTCGGCCATGGCAATGACCTCCCGTCCGACCTCACTCCTCCGCATAGACGGAAGGGGCCTCGCCGTCCTTGGGCACGGTGTAGATCACGAACTTCTCGGTCTTGGTGCCGGCCATGCCGGGCGACCCCATCGGCATTCCTGGCAGGGTAATGCCGGCGATCGCGGGCCTCTCGGTGAGAAGCTTGCGGACGACGTTCACCGGCACGTGCCCGTCGACCACATAGCCGTCGATGAACATGGTGTGACAGCCCTGCATTCCCTCAGCCACGCCCGCCTTGCGGCTGATTTCGGCGAGGTCGTTGGTAGGCTTCACGTCGACGTTAAAGCCGTTTTCCCGAAGATAGGCGGCATAGCCCTCGCAGCAGCCGCATTGCGGGTTCTTGTAGAGCGTCGCCTGGAGGGGGTCGGCCAGTGCCGGGGTGGCGAAGACAACGAGAGCGGTGAGACTGGCGAAGCGGATGGTGCGGTTCATTTCGGTTCTCCTTGAGTAGCTCTGTTTGTTTCAGGCGACACGAAGCACGGTCATCAGCCCGGCCATCTGGTGGTCGATCACATGGCAGTGCAGCATCCAGTCGCCGGGATTGTCGGCAACGAAGGCGACTTCGACGACGTCCTTCGGTGCCATCAACACGGTGTCCTGCCATTGGCGATGCAGTACCGGCGTGCCGTTGCGGCTCAGCACCCTCAGGCTATGGCCATGGAAATGCATCGGGTGCCACCAGGCCGTATCGTTGCGCAACACCAGCATGATGCTGCGTCCACGCTGGAACGTAAGGGCAGGTTCCATGCCCGCATGGCCGTCGCCCGTCATCGACATGCCGTTGATCGTCCATGACGGGCCACCGGCCATACCCTTCATGGTGCCGTGCATCATCCCCCCACCCATCATGCCGCCGGTTCCGGTCATCATACCGCTCATCATGCCGCCCTGGATGGTCAGATCCTGTCGCAGTGCTGCAGCAAGGTCTGGCTCCGGCAAAGGGTTGCGCGGCAGGTCAAGCGGAGCATCGAGCGGATGCTCGCGGACGGGACGTCTCTCCTCATAGGCGAGCTGCGTCAGTTGGTACGACAGCCCCTCGTAGAAATCGTCGATGACGCCGTAGCGCCGCCCTGGCTCTGCCTGCATGTCGAGCATAACGTCGACACGCATGGCCGGGCCGAGCAGGATGCGGCCGCGCTCCGGCTCGTGCGCATCGCACGGCTGTCCGTCGATCGCCACGATTACAGGCCGGTGCCCTTCGAAACGCAGCGCCATGATCCGCGCGAGGGATCCGTTGACGAGACGCAGGCGGACGCGTTCGCCGGCGCGGACCGCTTCTGCCTCAGAAACCCGGCCATTGAGCGTGACGGTATTGCCGACCCGCCCGGACATCCCCGCCTCCATGCGATTGCCGAAGCCGGCGGCTATCCCACCTTCCTCGTTCAGCCGCCAATCGGTTACGAACCAGAGAAGATCGCGATCGACGGCGGCGGCTTCGCGTTCCTCGACGATCACGGCCCCGGCAAGACCGCGCCCGAGCTGCTCCAGGCTGTTCGCATGCGGGTGGTACCAGAAGGTCCCGGCGTCGGGCGGGGTGAACGTGTAAACGAAGGTCTCGCCAGGCTTGATGGGCGGCTGTGTGAGGCCGGGCACACCGTCCATGGCGTTGGGCAGCCTTATGCCGTGCCAATGGACGGTCGTGTCCTGGTCGAGGCGGTTCTCGACCAGCAGGCGAGCGGGCTCGCCCTGGCGGAGCCGCACGAGCGAGCCGGGCACAGTGCCATTGTAGGCCCAGACATCCGTCTCGGGCTGATTTGCACCGACAAGCCGTGCGCGGGCTGGTGCTGCGACAATCCGGTAACCGTCGGACGATGCAGCCCGTGCCGGGAACGGCGGCAACGCCGTCGCGAACAGAAGGCCCGCTCCGGTCTGGAGCAGGCTCCGACGCGATACGAGGCCGTTGGACTCTCTATTCACGTTCGATCCTTCCAATCATCGAGGATGATGGAACGCGTGGACCTTCAATGCGCACGCGTTCGCTTGTCCGGCTCGGTCGCTTGGGTCGCGATAGCCGGAAATCAGCCGATGTCGGAGGTTCGTGGTGGATCGGGATCGGGCAGCAACGCCCTGCCACTGAGGAGCAGACTGCCGGCCGCGAAGGAAGCCACCTTCTCCCCGATCGGCAGGAGCACCGCGATTGGCAGCGGCGCGACTACGGGAGCGGCGCAAACATTGCCGCAAGCCATCGCCTTCATGCTGCCGTCAGGAGACGGCTCAGGACAATCCTGGCAGTCGCCGTGGTCGGGCATGGCCATGTCGGATATCGTCGCCATCCTGGTCGCCATCCTGGCGGCCATGCCGCTCGCATGGGCGACCGACAGGCTCATCCCCGCGGCGACGAAGACCGCGAGGAGCGAGGTGACAAGCTGTCGGACCGACCAAAGTTTCATCAAGAAAAGAATTACGCCGAACTGCGCCAAAAACAAGCCGCGTCAGCCTCTGTCCGCATTCGGTCGCTCGCTGGGGTGATGGTAGATTACGTCTCGAAATGCTACTCTCACGTGTTCATTTTCCGAAAGACAGGAGGAGAACATGGAACATGTTCAAACGCGGACTGAAATCGATCGGCGGTCAGTACTGATCTTCGGTGCGGCGGGCGTTGCCGCGATCTTCGGAGGAGTTTCGCCCGCACTGTCGGACGAGGTGAAAGTGGAGGAACTTGCTCCGGGGGTAACGTTGAAAACGTTCAAAGAGGCCGCACCTGTAGCGCCGATTCCCGGTTTCTCGAAAGCGCTGCTGATGGAAATCACCTTCCAGCCCGGATCAAAATTCGGCCCTGACACATCGAAGACCGTCGATATCTGCGAAATACAGGGTGCGCCCCTCTATGTGGAAATTGAAGGGAAGGAACCTTTCACGTTACAGCCCGGCGACATTTACTTCTGCCCGGTCGGAAACGTAGAAACCGACACGAACAAGAGCGACAAACCCAGTACCATGCGGATTATTGAACTGGTACCCGCCTGATCAAATCGCCCCGACGGGGCCGCGGCTCTATGATCGCCACGGCCCCGGTTGGAACCAGCATGGCGTCCAATGGTCATCCCGCTTTAGTTTCAGCGGAAGAACAGATACTTGATCAGGGCCGAAATCACGAGCGCGATCACAAGCAGCGCGAGGATTCCGACGCCGCCCATACCCCACATCATGCCGCCGCCCATCATATCGTTCATCATGGCATTCTCCCTTCATTCGGCAGCCTCCTTCAGGGCGGCCTGCTCGACCTCAGTTGCGACCGACGGGACGGCTGCTGCAGCCGGCAGCCGCCATCCCTTGACCAGCCCGTAGATCGCCGGGATCACCGCCAGCGTCAGGATCGTCGACGAGATCATGCCGCCGATCATCGGCACGGCGATGCGCTGCATGATTTCCGAGCCGGCGCCCGTGCTCCACAGGATCGGCACAAGGCCCGCCATGATCGCGACGACGGTCATCATCTTCGGCCGTACGCGTTCGACCGCCCCGACCATGATCGCCTGGTGAAGATCGGTTCTCGTCAGGTCCCGATTTTCGGCTTGGCAGGCAGACCGCCGCTCTTTCCAGGCCTGGTCGAGGTAGATGAGCATGATCACCCCGGTCTCGGCCGCGACTCCGGCGAGCGCGATGAAGCCGACGACGACCGCCACGGAGGCGTTGAAGCCGAGCCACCACATCAGCCAGATGCCGCCGACGAGCGCGAACGGCAGCGACAGCATGACGATCAGTGTCTCGGCGAGCGCCTTGAAGTTCAGGTAGAGCAGCAGGAAGATCAACGCGAGCGTCAGCGGAACGACGATCGCCAGCCGTGCTTTCGCCCGTTCGAGATATTCGTACTGGCCGCTCCAGGCGACCGAATATCCGGGCGGTAGCTTGACGCTATCGGCGACCGCCTGCTGTGCTTGCCCGACATAGCCGCCCAGATCGCGTCCGGCGATGTCGACGAAGACGTAGACCGCCAGTTGCCCATTCTCGGTTCGGATCGTCGTCGCGCCCCGCGTCAGCTTCACCTCGGCGACCTCGCCGAGAGGGACTGTTCCACCGCCCGGCAGCGCCACTTGGACGTCGCGGGCGATCGACTGCGGATCGCTTCGCCAGGCGCGCGGATAACGCACCGCTACCCCGTAGCGTTCGCGGCCTTCCACGGTCGAGGTGACCACCTCGGAGCCGAGCGCCGTGCCGATGACCTCCTGGACGTCGTCGATGCTCAGGCCGTAACGCCCGAGCGCGATGCGGTCCGCAACGATGTCGAGATAGTATCCGCCGATCACCCGCTCGGCATAGGCGCTCGATGTGCCGGGGATCGTCTTCAGGACGGTTTCGACATCGCGGGCGATCCGCTCCATCTCCTTGAGGTCGGTGCCGTAGACCTTGACGCCGACCGGCGTCCTGATCCCGGTCGAGAGCATGTCGATGCGCGCGCGGATCGGCATCGTCCATGCATTCGAGACCCCTGGGAACTGCAGCGCCTTGTCCATCTCCTGCTTGAGGCTGTCGATCGTCACGCCCGGCCGCCATTCGGACTTCGGCTTCAGGGTGATGATGGTCTCGAACATCTCCGTCGGTGCCGGATCGGTCGCGGTCAGCGCCCTGCCCGCCTTGCCGAATACCGTCTCCACTTCCGGGAAGGATTTGATGATCCGGTCCTGCGTCTGCATCAACTCGGCCGCCTTGGTCACCGACAGACCCGGCAACGTCGTTGGCATGTACATCAGCGTGCCTTCGTTCAGGCTCGGCATGAACTCGCTGCCGATCTGCCGCGCAGGCCATACCGTCACGGCCAGGGCGACCACGGCCAGAAGGATCGTAGCCGTCTTCGCCCGGAGCACGCCGGATATGACCGGGCGGTAAATCCAGATCAGTAAGCGATTGAGCGGGTTTCTGTGCTCCGGGACGATGTGGCCGCGGACGAAGACAACCATAAGCGCCGGGACCAGCGTGATCGACAGCAGCGCGGCCGCCGCCATGGCAAAAGTCTTGGTGAAGGCAAGCGGCCCGAACAGGCGGCCCTCCTGCGATTCCAGTGTGAAGATCGGCAGGAACGAAACGGTGATGATCAGCAGGCTGAAGAACAGCGCAGGCCCGACCTCGCTCGCGGCCTTGATCAGGACCTCGGTGCGGGACTTGTCGGGCGGCGCGCGTTCGAGGTGCTTGTGGGCGTTCTCGATCATGACGATCGCGGCGTCAATCATCGCGCCGATCGCGATGGCGATGCCGCCGAGACTCATGATGTTCGCCCCGATTCCCAATGCGCGCATCGCGATGAACGATATCAGGATGCCGATCGGCAACATGATGATCGCGACAAGAGCGCTGCGCACATGGAGAAGGAAGGCGATGGTCACCAGCGCAACGACGATCGACTCCTCGACCAGCGTTCCCTTCAGCGTCTCAATCGCGGCATTGATCAGTTCGGAGCGGTCATAGACGGGGAGGATTTCCGTTCCGGCGGGCAAGCTATCCTTGATCGCAGCGAGGCTCTTCTTGGCGTTGTCGATGACGGTCAGGGCGTTCGCGCCGAAGCGCTGCAGCACGATGCCGCTCGCGACCTCGCCCTCGCCGTTCAGTTCGGTGATGCCGCGCCGCTCGTCGGGTACGATCTCCACCCGGGCGACATCGCCGAGGCGGAGCGGCGTGCCCCCCTCGGTCACCAACACGATGTTTTCGATGTCCTTGATGCCCCGGAGGTATCCTCTGCCGCGGACCATGAACTCGAACTCGGAGATTTCGACGGTCCGCCCGCCCACATCGCGGTTGCTGGCACGCACCGCGTCGGCGATCCGCCTGAGCGTGACGTTCTGGGCCTTCAGCCGCACGGGATCGACGACGACGGAATACTGCTTCACGAAGCCGCCGACGCTTGCTACCTCGGCGACGCCTTCGGATTTGGAAGCCGCGAAGCGGACCACCCAATCCTGAAGCGACCGCAGCTCCGCGAGCGACAGTTCCTTGGCGACGAGCGCATACTGGTAGACCCAGCCGACGCCGGTCGCATCCGGCCCGAGGCTCGGCGAAACGCCGTCGGGGAGACGACTCGAGGCGGCGTTCAGGTATTCGAGCACGCGGCTGCGCGCCCAGTAGGGATCGGTGCCGTCCTCGAAGATCACGTAGACGAAGGATACGCCGAAGAAAGAAAAACCACGAACGACCCTCGAGCGCGGCACCGTCAGCATCGACGTCGTCAACGGATAGGTGACCTGATCCTCGACGACCTGCGGGGCTTGCCCCGGATAGTCGGTGAAGACGATCACTTGCACATCCGAAAGGTCGGGGATCGCATCGAGGGGTAGCGTGCGCAGGGAATAGACGCCCGCAGCGATGGCCAGCGCCGCCGCGATGACGACAAGAACGAGGTTGCGAGCCGACCAGGCGATGACGTTGGCGATCATGGCTTTGCCTCGCTGGTGGCGAGCGCATTCAGCGCCGCGTTGAGGTTGCTTTCGGCGTCGAGCAGGAAGTTCGCCGAAACCACGATCCTGTCACCCGCATCGATCCCGCTGCGAATTTCGGTCTGTTCTTCGCCCCGGATGCCCAGCGACACGTTCCTCGGCTCGAACCGCCCCTCGCCCTTGTCGACGAACACCAACTGGCGGTCGCCCGTGTCGATTATGGCGCTGTTGGGAATGGCAACGACCGCCTCGGCCCCATCCGTGGCGATGTCGACCTCGGCATAGGTGTTGGCGAGCAGCAGGCCTTCGGCGTTCGCAAGCTCGATGCGAACCTTGGCGGTCCGGGTTTGCATCTGCACTTCCGGATAGATCAGGTCGACGATGCCCTTGAAGGTCCTGCCAGGCAGGTTCCGGAGCGTCACCGTCGCCGCCGCGCCCTGCCGGATGGACGCGGCATCGTACTCCGGGACATCCGCGATCACCCAGATCCGCGACGTGTCGGCGATGCGGAACAGGACATCGCCTGCCTCGGCCATCATTCCGGTCGTCGCGCTGCGCTCCAGCACCACTCCATTGCTCGGCGACAGATAGGCAATGCTCCGTGGCACCGCCCTGGTCTTGGCAATGGCTCTGATCGTTTCGTCCGCGACGCCGAGGTTGCGCAGTTGCAGCGCCGCTCCAACGTTGGCGTTCGCCTTGCCGCCACTCAGGAGTTCGGTGGCGTACTCGGCTCCGGCTCTCGCTATGTCCTTCGAGTAGAAATGGAAGAGATCGTCACCCTTCCGTACACGGTCGCCGGTCGTGACATTCGCGACGTCGTCGATGAAGGCGTCCGCCCGCATCGAGACGATCCGGATCAGGCGCTCGTCGAAGGCGATTGTGCCCGGTACGCGCGCCTCGCGGGCGATCACGCTGCGCTCCGCGGTGGCGGTCTTCACGCCCGTGCGCTGCAGCTTGCCCAGGGAGACCTTCACGATCGAACTGTCTTCCTCGTCACCGTCGTAGACGGGAATGTAGTCCATGCCCATGGAATCCTTCTTCGGCACCTTCGAGGTGTCCGGCAGGCCCATCGGGTTCCGGTAGTACTGTATCTTCCGGCCGTCGCCGGACGAACCCGCATCCGCGTGGGTCGCGAACGCCTTTGTCGGCTCGAAGCTCACGTCTTCGCTTTGCCGCACGGCCCGGAAGGCCCGCCCGTCCGATGTCGATTTCGCTGTGGCGGAATAGTCCGGCGTTCCGTCCGGGTGCTGGTAGTAGATGATCTCGCCCGTCGCAACAGGCCCGTGACTGACGGTCTCCCCGAGCGCGGACCCGGAGAGAAATGCGTTGAGTTCCGGGGCAAGGCCACGCGTGCCAGCCACGTACCCTCCCCCGCCTGATATGGCGAGGGAGCTGACGAGGAGCAGGAATTTGGACGTATTCACGGCGTCGCCTGCAAAACGAGTTCGCCCTGGACGGTGTCGGTCTCGCCCTGGACCTTGGCCGCCAGCTTGAAGCGCCAGCCACCTTCCATGCTCAGGTTCGTCCTGAACGTGTATACCCCTGGTTCGGGCGACGACAGCGGCTCGACGGGCGTGGTCATGGCCTCCATGCCTTCCGGAGCCATGTCCATCCGCGTCGTGAAGATGACGGCGTCGGGCACGGGTCTTTCCGTCCTCTTGTCGATGAGGCGGACTGCGACAGTCGCTTCGGGGCCTTGGGAGACCTGTGTCTCGACGAGCTGGAACTCGTAATCCGTTGCGGCTGCAAAGGATGTGGTCGTTGCGGCCAGCACAATGGCCAGGGAGCCGAGGATTGCTCTCGGCGAAAGATAATTTGCGGTCATGGAAAATCTCACCCAGGACGGGCACGTCGGGCCCCGCCCTTCAAAAACAGCGATGATCGAGCGGACGCGTCCCCGCATAAGGGAAGCGCCGATCCGGTTACTCGGAGGGAGATCAGGCCTTGGGAGGTCGCGCCGGCGGTTCGACGAGGGCCGAGGGCAGATGGCTTTCCTGAAGGAGATCATGCGACAGGCCATGCCATGCAAGATTGACCTGCCAGCCGTCGCTTTTCGGCTCATGCACCAGGATGCTTGAGGAGCAGATCAACGCTAATGGGCATGCGCTCGCGCAGTCGCTCTTCTGAACGGGTTTCTCTTCTGGACAGCAAGACATGTCGTCGGGATTGTCCATGCCGGGCATGGCCGCCATCTGCATTTCGCTGGAACGCGCCATTGCACTGGCGGCCACGCCGACGCTCACCGGACCGAACACGATCCCGAGCAATGCGAGCGAAAGCAGCAAACGCCGGAGGGCAACGAACAACATGCGTATATGCTTGCATAGGCAAAGTCCGATTGGAAGTCGGTCACGGAAAGTTGCGACGGACGGACGCAGTGGGTCAACAGGTTGTCCAATGAAGATCCTTCTCGAAAAGGACCATTTCTGGTCACGAGAGAACTACGATGAGCCTTGCCTCGTCTTGAACGCTTCGATGAACTCGGCAACGATCGCCTTTATCAATCGTCCGGTAATCCTGTCCTTCTGCCAGAGCGCGGTCATCTCGACCAGCGACGGCGTTTTGTGGTTCCGGAGCTAGCGGACTAAAAGGAGTCGCGCGAGCGCGAGCGCCTGTCCTTCGTCAAGCACGCGCGGGAACTAGGTCTGACCATCGAGGCCATCCGGGAACTCATTGACCGCAGCCGCCATCCGGAGAAGCCGTGTGCCGAGGCCGACCGCATCGCCGCCGAACAGCTACAGGCGGTCCGCGGCAAGATCGCCCGGCTGACGAAGCTGGAAACGGAACTGGAGCGCATCGCCACACATTGCCATGGTAGCCAGGTTCGCGCCTGCTATGTCATCCAGGCGCTGGCAAACCACAACCTCTGCGAGGCCGATCACGCCTGACCTGCGACGCGGCGCGGTGGCGTGGTGCGGGCTAGAAAGGCCTTGAACGCCTCGAGCGTCTCCGCGCTGGCATGATGCTCCATTCCTTCGGCGTCAATGCGCGCCGTTTCGGGCGACACCCCGATGGAGCATAGGAACGATTCAACGATATGGTGCCGCTCGCGGCAAAGCTCCGCGAGCTTGCGCCCGGCCTCCGTTAGGAAAATGCCCCGATAGCGACGCTGCTGGATATATCCCTCGGTTATCAGCCTTTTCAGCATTTTGGCGACTGTCGGCTGAGCAACCCCCAGGCGCTGGGCGATGTCGACCTGGCGGGCTTCTCCACCATCCTCGATGAGATCGGCGATGAGTTCGACATAGTCTTCGACGAGTTCGGTACGGCGATTGTTCCGCGTCTGGCGGAAGCTCTCGACCTGCGCGTCGGCATTGATCAGGCTCGATTCCACCTCGGGCCCGATTTTCTCATGCTTCGACAATCCAGTGTTCCTCGTATGAAATTGCTACGTCTATGAGATAGTATAGCCTGGGCTATTTTTCAATCCGGAACCGAACATTCATTGCGCGCGAGAACGACAGCGGCGCTTAGCATATCCATCAAATTATAGCACTTGCTATAATCCACCTCCTATGCTCTATTTCTTGTCAATCGCTAATTGGGAGCGGAGCCGACATGTTGAGATGGGCGCAGGCGGCATTGAGCAGACGGAGCTTGCTGTTGGGCGGCGGCGCGGCGACCATCGGGGCGACCGCGATCTGCTCGACCAACACGATGGCTCAGGAAAACCACGGCAACCATACAACGGCAGCCACCGCGCAGAGCTCCGCCGCGGCGCCATCCCATCAGTCCGGGCACGGGGCGATGATTACCGTCGGGACGGTGGACAACGAACGCAACGGCTTCCATCCTTCAAGCATCCTGACGGACTGGTACACCGGCACGTTGACCGATCTTCCAGACGGACGAAAGCTCCGGACCTTCGAGATCACCGCCGAGGACAGGGAGATCGAGATCGCGCCCGGCGTGATGTTTCCCGCCTGGACCTACAATGGCCGCGTGCCAGGCCCGGCGCTCCGCGCCACCGAGGGCGAGCGGCTGAGGATAGTCTTCAGGAACTACGCGTCGCATCCCCATTCGATGCACTTCCACGGGATCCACTCGGCGCGCATGGACGGTGTGCCTGGAGCGGGCTTGATCGGACCCGGTGAGGAATTCGTGTACGAGTTCGATGCCAAGCCGTTCGGCTGCCACCTCTACCACTGTCACGCCCTTCCGCTCGCACGCCACATTCACAAGGGCATGTACGGCCTCTTCGTCATCGACCCCGACCCGGCTCGCCACCCTGACAATGCCGAGGTAGCGAAGTCCCGCCTCTTCGGCTCGCCGGAAAACGCCGAATGGCAGGAACTGGCGATGATCATGAATGCGTTCGACACCAATTTCGATGGCGAGAACGAGTTCTATGCCTGCAACACGATCGCGCACTGCTACGCCAAGGAACCGATCAGGATCGAAAAGCACCGTAAGGTTCGCATCTACCTGGTGAATGTCACCGAGTTCGATCCGGTCAACTCGTTCCATCTCCATGGCAACTTCTTCAACTATTTCGACCAGGGAACGACGCTCACGCCGACGCTGCGCATGGTCGATCTTGTCATGCAGTGCCAGGCGCAGCGCGGCATCCTCGAGTTTTCCTACGGCGAGCACGAAGCCGGGCTTTACATGTTCCACGCCCACCAGTCCGAATTCACCGAACTCGGCTGGATGGGCATGTTCGATGTTGTGGAGACGCTGTCATGAACGAAAATCCCCGCAACCTCCGCCCGGTCTCCACCGTCGCTTCGAGTGGGGCACAACATCTCCTTTGGCTCGCCTTACCGCTGATCGTGCTGGTCGCCGCGGCGGCCTGGCTGCTGCAGAGCAATCTTCTGAGCGGCTTTAACAACGGCGCTCCGCCTGTCGAGAACCTGACGATCGAGCGAACCGTGCTCGACGAGAACGGCCTGAGGCTCAAGGTGCGCGGCGGCGGATCGGAACCGATGACGATCGCGCAGGTGCAGGTCGACGCCGCCTACTGGCAGTTCACTCAGGAACCCGCCGGAACGATCCCGCGCGGCGACACTGCCTGGGTTGCGATCCCATTCCCGTGGGTTCTCGGTGAGGCGCACAATGTCACATTCGTCACCAACACCGGTGCGACTTTCGAACATGAAATTCCGGTGGCCGTCCCTACGCCGAAGGTCAGCGGAAAGGCCCTTGTTTCCCAAGCATTGCTCGGAGCCTTCGTCGGAATCCTGCCAGTGGCGGTCGGTCTGCTGTGCTATCCGGCGCTGCGCGGCGCGGGCCGCAACACCATGACGTTCCTGCTGGCGATGACCGTCGGTCTGCTCGCCTTCCTGTTCGTCGACACCATCCAGGAAGCGTTGGAATTCGCGGCTGAGTCGGCGGCGATTTTCCAGGGCAGCGTGATGGTGATCCTGACAGTAGTGGGCAGCTTCCTGATGCTCGTCGCGATCGGCCGCCGCCAGGGTTCACCGACCGGTCTTGCGCTTGCGACCTATATCGCCCTCGGCATCGGGCTGCACAATTTCGGCGAAGGTCTGGCCATCGGTGCGGCGTTTGCGGCGGGCGCGGCGGGGCTCGGGACGTTCCTGGTGCTCGGCTTCACGCTTCACAACATCACCGAGGGGATCGGTATCGCCGCCCCCATGCTGAAAGTCGGCCCGAAGCTCGTTCATTTTCTCGGCCTGACGTTGCTCGCCGGCGGCCCCGCGGTGTTCGGGATCTGGCTCGGAAGCCTCGCCGTCGCGCCGCATTGGACCGCAATTGCCCTGGCGATCGGCGCTGGTGCTATCGCGCAGGTCATACTGGAAGTTACGGGCCTGCTTGCCCGGAGCGACAGCGACCGGGCCAGCTACACTCAGGTTCTGACACCTGCAGCTTTGAGCGGCATCGCGGCCGGGCTGGCGTTCATGTACGCGACCGCCATGCTCGTCAAGATCTGACGCCATCGCCAACAGATGTACCTGCGAGAGCGCCGCGCTGCAGGACATGAGCGACATTCCGGACGTCTTCTCCTCGATCGATCTGCTCTGGTCGGAAGGCGCTGCCTACGACATCGGCTTCACCGACGCGCTTTCATTGCGGAAGGCGGCGCTGCGGACCGGCGGCTTTGCCGTCGTCGGGGTCGTTTGCGGGAGGGGGCGAAATACTACCTTAAGCGATCGGGCGGTTTACACTAGCGACCATGACAACTTTCACACGATAGGGATTTTTGGCGGGTTTCGCCACACAACAGCCGTTGGATAGTCTCCCTGTAGACGGCAAAGTGCGACCCCGAGCGGAAGTTCGTTCGTCGAGGGCGAATTCACGCCGATGACCCGAACCGGTCATTGCCGCTGCACAGCGGCAACGACGCGAAAGGCGTGGAGAGGGGTCGTTCGTTGCGGGCAATAATTGAACCGTAGTCGCGCTGCCTGCCGCCGCCCGCCCGCGCGATGTCATCTACCTATGCCTGGGCACATGCGTGCGGGATCAGCGACACTCCGCGATACATTTGTGCTGACAGTCTGCGCGTGCGAAGGTGTTTGCTTCCGCCGGCCTTCCAATGCCGTCGACGCAGCGGCCAGAGCTGGATCGGGAAACGTGGACAGGGGTTATAAGTGGAATTTCTGCCTGAACACGGCATAGAAGCCGGGAACAGGAGTCTTCTAAGTGGCGCGATTATTCTTCGATCAGACGCTTCTCTCCCGGGGGAAGCCCCTGCTCGATCAACCTGTCGAGGTAGTCGCAGTAAGGACTGCCTTCATAGAATGGGTGGGCCGCCTCTCGGACGTATTCCGCATTCAGGTTTGGAAACTTCTTCAAAGCATCAGAGATCCAGATCCTCACTTCATCGGTATTGCCCGCCCTGAGGGCGAGCAACGCTGCCCCAATGAATGGATAATAGGTTGTGCGTTCGAAGGACGCGCCTTCCCGTAGATGCATCCGGGCCGTTGAGAGGTCATCGGGCTCGCCTCTCAGCATCAAGCCAATACCGAGTAGTGTCTTGAACGCAAACATAGACGGATCGTGAGGACTGAGATCGATGGCATTTTGTGCGGCTCTAATCGTCGTATCGGCGTCCCTGAGCCGCACGGCTGCCATTCCATGTGCGAAGTGAAGAAACGCGTAGTTGGGATTTAATGCAAGGCCCTGTTCAGCGACGGGCATGGCCTCAGCCGCTCGCCCGTCCACCGTAAGAAGGAGCGACATCATCGCGTACGCGATATCGCTCCGCCTGTCGATTTCTAAGGCCTTCGTGGCGAACGATAGTCCTTCCTTGACAGCGACAGGCACGTCTGCGGCACGCCCCCAAAGGACGAGTGCGTATCGGTGACGAGCTAAATAGGCGTAGGGAAGTGCGAAATTCGGATCGTGTTTGAGCGCTTGTCGAAGCAACTTCTCGGCAGTGGCTTGAGAACCTGCTTCGAAGGAAAGCAATTCAGCAAAGCCGCGGTGACAAAGTTCCCAAGCAGTAAGGTTGTCCGTCGATTTGGCGAGGGCGAGACCCCGTTCGTGCGCTCCCAGTTCTGGTTCGATGCCCGCGATAATCCGGCGCGTTATCTCGTCCTGCACATCAAAAAAATCCGCGATCGGACGATCCCACCGCTCGGCCCAGATGTGTGCTCCGGACAGCGCGTCGATTAGCTGCACGGTGATCCTCAACCGATCACCGGACCGCCGAACCGATCCTTCCACGACATAGCGCACACCAAGTTCCCGGGCGATCTTGCGTACGTCCTTGGCTGTTCCCTTGTAGGCGAAAGTCGAGTTGCGAGCGATCACGAACAACCATCGAAAGCGACCTAGTTCCGTGATGACGTCTTCGACCAGTCCGTCGACAAAGAAGTCCTGATCGGGCGTGGCAGAAAAATTCTGGAATGGGAGAACCGCGATCGAAGCACGTTCCTGTCCAGAGAGCCGAACCGGGCTGGGCGCCGTGCCGTCCACCTCGACCTGCCACACGTCAATTGGTTCGGGGATGTTCTTAACGGACTGTGGCCCGAGCCACGTCATCCCAGCCTCTATCTTGCGTTGCACATGATCGTAGATTGCACGAGATATGCAGATGCCTCCGGCGGGTGCGATGGTTTCCAAACGCGCAGTGATGTTGACGCAGTCGCCGAGGATGTCGTCCCCATCGATCACCACGTCTCCCAGATGAATACCGATCCGGAAACGCAGACGTCGGTCTTCCCCTTGGGGAGACTCGCGCGAGATCAAGTTGCGCTGCATTAGAAGAGCCGCTCTTACCGCCAACACTGGCGATGGGAAATCGACTAGGAGCCCGTCACCCATGGTTTTGACGATGCGGCCACCGCCTTCCATAATCGCCGGGTCAATCACGTAGGTTCGCGCATCGCGCAGCCGCGAAATGGTGCCTTCCTCGTCCGCCGCCATGAGACGAGAATAGCCGACCAAATCGGCAGCCATTATTGTGGTAAGGCGACGTTCCACGCTTGCCCCTCCGCCAAGAAAATACAGTACCGCCTGATAAGCAAATGCGAAAGCGCTCTGGAACCGGGCGAATCAGGATAGGAACGAAAAATCCAGAGCGAATGCGCTGTCGCACCCGAAGGGATCCGCTTCTCTCTTCGGCTTGCCGATGCCGAGCGGGAATGGTGGCAGCTTAGAAAGAGCAGCGACTGTGGCGCGTCCACGTTCATTTAGGAATGTCTGCATTGCCGGTCTCGACCTCCTCACCGCCATCATCATCTATTGGAACACAAGGAAGCTCGGCGAAATCGTCGCCGAGCAAATCGCCAGCGGCGAACAGATCGACCTCGGGCTGCTTCCTCACGTCTCACCGCTCGGATGGGAGCATATAACGCTCACCGGGGAATATCGGTGGCCGCCGTTAAGGTAGTATATCGCCCCCTTCCGCAAACGACCCCTCGTCAGCGAGCTCGCTTGGAGAAGCGAGGCTGCGCCAGCCATCGCGCGTGACTTCTTCCGCACCGCATATCCCGACATCAAGCCGACCGCCGACAACATCAAACTCGCTGACGCGATCGGCTACCGCGTTCTGGGCACGCACACCCTGCCGCCAGTTTGCCTGTGAGGCGCCGGATCGCTGGGGCCACTGTTCGCTTTTTGATCTTGCGCTCGTATACCCATGGCCCTTTAATGTCAGAAGCCTACTGCATAATTCCTTAAATCGGATCCGGTTTAAGGTTCAAATTATGCAGCAAGTTTAAAGTGTTACAGCGTCGTTAGCGCGTCATATTTGACGCGCGGCGCTGTAGCTGGCAGCCAACTGGCTGAGGAGAGCCCGCGCTCATGAAGCCAATGAACGAAAAGCACCTCGCGGTTCTGCGCAGGCACATGGTCGAGGTGATAGCAATCTATGCCGACCTTGAAAGCGAAGAGCTGGGCAAGGCGGCGTTCGATGAAAGGGTGATGGCAGCGATGCTGCGGGTGCCCCGGCATCTCTTCGTGCCCGCACCGGCTGCGCCCTTTGCCTACCAGGACACGCCGCTGCCGATCGGCTTCGATAAAACCGTGTCGCAGCCCTTCATGGTCGCTCTCATGACTGATCTCCTTGCTCCCCAACCGCATGAGGCAGTGCTCGAGATCGGCACCGGCTTGGGCTACCAAACCGCAATCCTCGCGGAACTCGCCGGGCGAGTTTGGAGCGTCGAAATCATCGAGGAATTTGCAAACCATGCCGAGGCTCTGCTGCGGGGCCTCGGCATTTCAAATGTCGGAATTCGTATCGGCGACGGGGCTCGCGGTTGGCCTGAGCGCGCCCCATTCGACAAGATCCTGGTCACGGCGGCGGCCGAGGAGGCGCCGCCGGCTTTGCTTGAGCAGCTCAAGCCAATGGGCCGTCTGGTTCTTCCTGTGGGCTCTGAACAACAGTTGCTGACTGTCATCGATAAGGATTCGGCGGGACAGCTCGAGGTGCGGCAACTCATCCCGGTTCGGTTCAGCCGGCTCGAGACGGTCTGATCAGCGTGTGGACATCTGGCGCAATAGACCCATCACAGACTATTCCGGAGGACCGTTTGCCACGCCCATGCAGACGCTCGGCTGATTGGCAAAATAGACTGCCTCGGACCGAAGTGCTTGTTCATCCCTCGCCTTGAAAGGATTTGAACCGTCGACCTCACAATTGGCGACGCATCTATTTGGCGGGGTCCCACCATATAAACGGATTCGAACCCTAGACCCGCTGAGGGATGCCCCCCGACGGCCCGGTCAACGCGCTGCCTGCTCGGCCGTGAGTGCCCGTTCGCGGGTGCCGGAAACAATGATCTCCAGAATCTCGTGTTCGTCAGTGTGCTTGATATAGCGGTCGCCGACATACTCGCCGCGCTTCAGCACCATCACGCGATCGCCGACGGCAAAGATATCGACCAGCCGATGAGAGATGATAATCTGGGCTACACCCTGTCTCTTCAATTCCAGCATCGTTTCAAGCAGGCGTTCGGTCGCCATCACTGAAAGATTGGCGGTCGGCTCATCGAGGATTACGACCTGCGGCTCGAACGAGATGGCGCGGGCAATCGCCACGGATTGCTGGCGGCCGCCCGACAGGCTTTCGACCTTCTGATAGACGGAGTTGACGTCGACCTTGAGCCGTTTCAGCACTTTGTCGGCTTCCGCATACATCTTCCGCCGATTGACGAACGGGCCTGTGAGCGGCCAGCGGCCCAGAAAGATGTTCTGCCCGACGTCCATGTTCCCGCACAGCGCGAAATCCTGGTAGATCATCTCGATACCGACGTCGCGGCTCTCATGCGGGCTCCTGAAATGCACCGGCTGTCCGGCGACGAAAATCTCGCCAGCATCGCGCTGGTAGGCGCCGGTCAGGATTTTCATCAGCGTCGATTTGCCGGCGGAATTGTCGCCGACGAGACCGAGGATCTCGCCGGGATAGAGTACCAGGTCGACCGAGCGTAGCGCCTGGACGGCACCGAATGCCTTTTCGATGCCCCGCATTTCCACGATCGGTGTGCCTTGGGTATCAGCCGGCATGAGTGGTCTCCGATGCTTGTCCGCGTCGCGCCAGATAGGACCGCATGCGTCCGAAGATGTTGGCCTGGCGCACCCAAATATCGACGAGCACGGCCACGATAAGGATGACGCCGATGAAGACATTGATCCAGTGCTGCGGCATGGTGAACCCCTGGACGTTCAATTGCAGCAGCGCCCGCACGAGCGTGATCGCCGCGGCGCCGGCAAGCGAGCCGATAATGGTGCCGTAACCGCCGAAGATCGATCCGCCGCCGATGATGACCGAGGCGATGGCGTCCAGTTCGCGGAACTGGCCGGCGACGGGGTTGAAACTGCGGAAGTAGGCGACGTTGATGATCCCGGCCATGGAGGCGCAGAGCGCCGACAACAGGAGCGCGACGAAGCGCACGCGGTTCGTGTTGATTCCCGCGTAAGCCGCAGCGCGGAGGTTGCCGCCGGTGGACAGGACCTTCAGTCCGAACGGCGAGTAGGCGAGCACGAGGCCAGCCACCAGGGCGACAAAGAACATCCAGATCGTCTGCACGCTGACGACTTCTGCGACGGTCCGAAGAAAGCCAGGCGGCAGCGAAAAGCCGAAATGCAGGAGGACGTCGTTCGCCTTGCGGCCGAGCAGGTTGTAGCTTTCGGGCCAGCCCGTCAGTTGTTGGCCGGCGACGAACCAGGCGGCAAGACCGCGGGCGATGTAGAACATGCCCAGCGTAGCGATGAAGGCCGGCAGCTTGAAGCCGACCGTGACGGTGGCGTTGACGAGGCCGGCTGCCATTCCGACCAGCAGGCCCATCGCCACGGCGGTCATCGGGTCGGCGCCCAGCACCTTCAGGAAATAGGCCGCGGTGCTGCCGGAAAGCGCAAGCACCGCCCCGACGGAGAGATCGATATCGCCGGCAGCGATGACATAGGTGAGCCCGACCGCGATGAGGGCAAGTTCCGTGTAGTTGAGCAGGATCGCGAACGTGTTGGAGAGGTTCCACCAGTAGTCGGGCCTGAGGGCGAGCCCCGTCAGCCACAACAGGACGGTCAGGATGACGGCAAGCGCGTCGCGGCGGGAGAGAAACTTGCCGAACCCGGTCGCCGTCAGCGCCAGATCGCCCGCCATCGCTCCCTTGGTCTGGACGCCCTCGAGGGCCACGCCGCCCATCTCATAGGCGGGTGGCGGCGGGCGGCCGCGCAGCCACGCCCAGAAACGGCCCGCGACCTGGCGGCGGATGAGGTAGGGCTCTATCAGCACGGCAGTGACGAGAAGGAGGCCGAGGAAAACCAGCACCGCGCCCGCGGGCAGGGTGAACCTGGCATTGACCGCAATATTCTCGCCGTCGATGACGACGATGCGCGTGATCGGCCATCCTTCGCGCAAGACCTTGTCGACCAGCACGACGACCGCGGCCCCGAGGCAAGAGCCTAACACGCGACCGCGACCGCCGAGGATCGACGCGCCGCCGATGACCACGGACGCGATGACGGTGAGTTCCCAGCTGACGCCATAAAGGGGGGTTACGCCCTTATCCTGTGCCGCCGACAGGAGAGCCGCAAGGGTCGCGCAGAGCGACGAGATCAGGTAGGCGCGGATGCGCACCCAGCGCGCGGGAATACCGGCATAGACTGCCGCCTGTTCGTTGCCACCGGTGGCGAGGGTCTCGTAACCCCAGCGGGTCTTGGCAAGCACAAAGGCTCCGAGCGCGACAACGCAGGCGAAGACGAGGATCTGGTTGTTGAAGCCGAGGACATTGGTTTCGCCCAGGTGGAAGACGCGCGGAAATTCATCCGCCTTGCCGGAATAATAGATCGCCTGGCCGTGCGTCAGCGCCAGCACGAAACCGCGGCCGATGAAGAGGATCGTCAGCGTCGCGATGAATGCCGGCGCCTTCAGGATGGTCACGAGCACGCCGTTGAGCAACCCGATCGCCGTCCCCAGCAGCAGGCAAAGAATGACCGAGGCCGTGATGTCGAGATCGAGAAAGCTCGGGGAAAAAAGCCGGGCGAACACCACCGCGACGAGACCGTAGGTGGAACCTACCGACAGATCGAGGTCCTTGTTGACGATGACGAAGGTCATCCCCACCGCGATGATCCCCACGCGGGAGGTGTCGCGAAGCAGGGCGTGAAGCGCGTCCGTCGAGGCGAAGAAGGTCGGATTGGCGAACACGCCGCCGACATAGAGCATGACAAGGAACAGTAGGAGACCGGCCTCCCAGCCGCCGGCGAGCTGCGGAGGCGCGCGGCCGAGCGATGTCGTCTCCACAGGCGCCATGGGTTTGTCCGGTCGATCTTTGCACTTGTGCGGGCGGCAGGAACGTTCAGCCCTCCCGCCCGCATGTCAGGCGGCTCGAGCGAAATCAGTTCTCGAAGCGCTTGCCGACGTTGGCGACGGTCGCCTTCGTCACCAGTTGGGCCCGCGTGTCGAGATTGGCGGCCGAGATGCCGCGGTCGATCTGCAGGTAGAGCTGCATGACCGGCCAAAAACCTTGCAGGAACGGCTGTTGTCCCAGCGAGCCCGTAAGGTTCCCCGCGGCGATGCCCTCTTGCTGCGCCGGCCCCAAGTCGAAGCCAAAGGCGCAGAACTTGCCGGTCCATCCCATTTGCGCGACTGCCTTGACGAGGGGCGGCGTGAAGACATTGTTTGCGGTGAAGGCCCCGACGACGTCACCACGCGACTCGAAGAGCGACACGAGCGCGTTCACGGGATCGTTCGGGTTCGTGTCGATGCCGACATTCTCCGGCCCGGCGTCCACCTTGAAGTTCTCAAGCTTTCCGGCATCTTTCAGTGTCTTGACGATGGCATTAAAGGCCGAGGTCACCCGATTGTTCACTTCGATATTGCCCATCGCGGTCGAGGACGGCAGCAGGATCGAGCCGCTGGTCTTGCCGCTGTCGAGCACGCATTTGGCAAGTGCTTCGCCGCCGATCGCGGCCGCGGATGCGTCCTGGCCGGTATGGCTGATGCTGCTGCGGCTGAGCAGCGTCCCGTCAAAGGAGTTCGTCGTGGCGACCGGAATGCCCTTTGCCTCGGCGGCCTTTACGATGTCGTTGTAGGCGCCGACCTGCGGCGTCGTCATGATGATGCCGTCGATCGTCGGATCCTGAACGATCTGATTAAGGATTTCGATCTCGCGTGCCGGATCGTCCACCGGCGACTCCGAGCCAAGCAGCAGGATCTTGGCGCCGATCATGTTGCCGGCTACCGTGGCGCCAACATAGACGGGATCGAAAAAGCCGTTCCCGGCCGTGTGCGTCACGATACCAAAGGTGAGGTGGCCGTCGGCCGAATGGAAGTCCTTGGTACCGGGCGCCTCTTTTGCGGCGTCCTCGAAACTGTAGCCGCCGACCGCCTTCTCTACACTGCCTGATTGCGCGGATGCATACGAGACGCCAAGCGAGAGCGCCGCGACCGATGCTGCCGCGTGCAACAAAATACGCCTCATGACTGGTCCTCCCTTGAAAGGGGCAGAAGCCGTTCGGGCGCGCTACAGCGCCGCGCGTCAAACATGACGCGCAAAGGACGCTGTAACGCTTGAAATCTGCTGCATAATTTTCTCCTTAAATCGATTCCGATTTAAGGAATTATGCAGTAGTCGAGAGGGCCGAATGCCTTCCTCCCACGGAGCAATTTTCCGCGTAATTCCATCGTAAGTAAATGGTTAACGCGTGGTGCTCGCGAATTTGTTTGCCGGCGTCGTTAAGTTGTTATCCACCGAAGATGAACCTGGGATGCGAAGGTGCAAAGACGCGGACTCGGCGCGCATTCGACCGCTTGGACTGCTTTGAGGCGTAGGTACTTACGACGACGGCGGCCGGCAATGCCGCCGCCGTCGGTGTTGTCATGCGCATTCAGTCGGTGCAAGAACGTTGGCGCAAACCAACATCGTCAAGCAACGGTGTGCCATCATCAGGCTTTGCCGATGCTGCCGGACACCAGACGTCCCTTGTGGAAGGTGGCGCTACGTGCTGGCACACGGGCCACCGCCTCTGCCGAGCAGCTTGCTCCGACAAGCGTGAATGCGGCATCGTCCCCGACGTTGGGCCAAGACCGTTTGCCCTCATTGTCCAGAGGTAGAATGCCGCCGGTGGCGATGGACATGGCCCGCGACAGATGGAATTCATCCGAGCCTCGATAAAGCTGCGCGTAGAGGTAGGCCTTTTCCAGCATATCTCCGCTGCCAAAGGGCGACCAATGATCGATGACGCTGTCGGTTCCGGTCATTACAAACACACCCTTCTTGCTCAACTGCGGCAAGGGCATCATCAGACTGCCGATCGGCACCGTCGAAGCGATCGTTATCTGGCGTTCCGCCAGGCGCGAGGCCGTCTCCTCCAGTACCTCCGGAGTGAGTGTGGTCAGGGCGAAGGCGTGACTGATCGTTACCTTGCCTAGCAGGGCAGGATTCTTCTCCACGGTATCGATGATGTAATTCACCGCCGCGACCCCGGCCGGACTGGTTTCATGCAGATGGATGTCCACGCCTTTGCCGGTGTCAAGGGCAATCTGGAACATGGCGTCAAGCGACTTTTCCATGGCACCGTCAACGTTCGTCGGGTCCAACCCGCCCACATACTGTACGCCCATCTGCATCGCTTCACGCATCAGGCCTTCAACCTTGGAGTGCAGCAAACCATGCTGCGGGAAAGCGACGATTTCGCAGACGAATTCGTCCCGATGATTTTCCAACGCGCGTTGCAGATGCTCGAGGCTTTTCAGGCCGCTGACTGGATCGATGTTGCAATGGCTGCGTGCAACGGTGCTTCCCTTGGATTGCAGCAGAGCAATCAGGCCCTCGGCGCGCTGCTGTGAGGTCGGCAGCAATTGGGGAAGCAACTTTTCCTCCAGCGCGATCATATCCATGATGGTTTTTCCCTGGCGCGGTCGCGGAGCTTGCCAGGGGCCGCCATAGAACGTCTTGTCCAGGTGGATGTGCATATCGCGCATCGCTGGCAACAGCAGTTGCCCATGCGCCTGATAACGTGGCACGCCGCCAGGCAGTGTCGAATTCTCCGGATGCAGGGCGGCAATCGTGCCATCCTTGATCTCCAGCGAATACAGCGCGGTGCGGGTGGCGATGACGGTTTCTCCGTCATACTCAAACCCCTCCTCCAGCCGCACGTCGGTCAGTAGGTAGTGGCGATCCGCCAGAACGTTTGTGGTTGTCTCGACGATGCTGTCCCCCGTGTTAGCTGCTGCCTCGTGAACCAGTCCGCCGGACAACCCGGCCACTGTGCAGGCGGTGGTCAGTTTTCCCGCATGGCTGAGAAATGTCCTGCGGCTTTGCGGTAGTGTCTGTTCCAAGATCGTTACCTCATCGTGGATTGGAGTTGCGCTTCGACATTGATCAGCGCCTCCTGCTCCGCCTCGACAAAACCGATGTCGCGGTCAGAACAACCCCTGTTCTGCCACAAATCGCCTCACGCCAGTTTTGGCGTAAGCATCTCAAATCGGTCCCGGATGGTGGAGCAGGTGTCACCACCGAGCCGTGCGACCGAATCTATGACGTTCGGATCGACATGCAACCCATCATCCACGGCTCCATCGTGATAATGCGCGAAGACAATCTCGCCCATGATGATCTGGCGTGACTTGCCGAGTTCCAGAGTGATGTGCCTGCGGCACTCGAACGCCGCGGGCGCTTCCTTGATCCAGGGCGATGCGATCCTTTCGCCGGGCATGGCCGTCAGGCCCGCCTCCTTGAGCTCATCCGTTCCCCTCGGGTATTTCGCGCCGCAGACATGCATGGCCTCGGCAATCGCGCGGGAAACAATGTTGACCGTGAAGACCTCCGTCATGCGGATATTGTGGCCAGTGTCCTTGAAGGACATGTCAGGCTGGTTCTCGACGCCGATCGCCAGGATCGGCGGATCGGCGGAGAGGCAGTTGAAGAAGCTGAACGGCGCGGCATTGAAACGTCCGTGCTCGTCGACCGTCGTGACGAGCGCGATCGGTCGCGGGATGATCGTGCCGATCATCAGCTTGTAGCGTTCGCGCGCGGTAAGTCGCGTGAAGTCGAAAGCCGTTCTGTTGTCCGTGATACTGTCGTGCATGCGTTTCATCCCCCTGCGTCCACTCACTTGATGCCAAACACGACTTCGTCTCCGCTCAAGGATTCGAACCCCCTCGACGTCAGCACCGATGGCATGCTCGCCCCGACACAGCCGACCCCATCCTCGTAGAGGCACGGGGTGACATGGAAGCACATGCCCTCTTCCAGGATGACGTCGTGGCTGCGGCGGATCGCCATGACACTGTCCTCGCCCCAGCCCGGAGGGAAGGAGCCGCCGATGCTGTAGATGAAGGCACGCATGCAATTGATCTCTTTTTTATGGTTCGATTATTGTATGCAATTTTATGGCAATTTCGCATGCATTTATCGTTTCGTAAAGGGCTTTCCTTCACCAGATGCAAACCTTCCTGACGGCCGGGCCGGGTCGACGAATCCCAAATTGCTGATTGCAAGATTGCTGGGACGCACCAAATGGCTGGACATACAGCCGCTTTGTATGCAATTCGAAGTGAAAATCGTGGAACATTGGAGAGGTCGAAATGGCAAAGAAAGCGAGCGATGCGGGCGGTGGCCGCGCTCAGGCCGTTCATCGCGCCCTGAAGCGAGCAATTCTCGACCAGGCGCTGTCGCCCGGGTCAAAATTACCGGAAGACTCGATCGGCGAGCGGCTGGGCGTTAGCAGAACCCTTGTCCACCAGGCGCTGGTTCGCTTGAGCGAGGAGGGATTGGTCGACCTGCGCCCGAACAGGGGCGCGACCGTCGCCCGGCCAACCCTCGAAGAAGGCAGGAATCTCTTTCTGACGCGCATGGCGCTGGAACGCCTCGTCGTGGAAACGCTTTCCGGCAAACTGACGCCAGAACAGATTGAGGCGCTTTCTGCTCATATTGCAGCCGAGGAGACCGCTAGAACGGCTCATGCGACATCAATCCGGCTGGCTGGCGAGTTCCATACGATGCTCGCGCAGATGACAAACAACACCAGCCTTATTCGCTATGTGGATGAGCTGGTCGCCCGGAGCTCGCTGATCCTTGCCCTCTACGGCAGACCGCATTCTTCGGAATGCGCCGTATCGGAACATCGAGACCTACTCGACAAGCTGATCGCCGGGAAAACCGAGGAGGCAGCCGCCCTCATGGCACATCACCTCGATTCGATAACGACGCGGGCGCTGCTTCCCAAGGAAGACAGCATGAACATCAAGGACCTGCTTGCCAGCTATGCCGCTGCCGAAGGCCTTGCATAGGATACCGACGCTAAGGTCGGCACCATCGCCGACCGCAGAATAGGCGAGCTGTCCTTTGCCGATTGACGGCTGCACTTCATGCGGATCGCGCGAAGCACTTTCCCGAATAACCCATAACGATCGAGCA
This sequence comes from Ensifer sp. LC384, assembly GCF_001695865.1. Taxonomy (NCBI): domain Bacteria; kingdom Pseudomonadati; phylum Pseudomonadota; class Alphaproteobacteria; order Hyphomicrobiales; family Rhizobiaceae; genus Ensifer; species Ensifer sp. LC384. Next base: position 106,419 of record NZ_MBST01000008.1, on the reverse strand, counting down.
AGTGCCGGTTCGGCGAGGATCGCGGACGGATCCTCAACTGCGACCGAAAAGACAAGAACGAGTTTAAGGTATAAGCATATGCTACGAAACCGGTCGTCATCAGCGTGTTTTCCGCTTATCGCTGGCGTGGCATTCGTTGGCCTAAACCTGCGACCATTCATCACGAGTGTGGGAACGTTGGCGACGTCAGTGCGCGCGGAGACCGGCCTCAGCTTGCAGGGCATGGCTCTATTGACGCTCGTGCCGATGCTCTTGATGGGACTTGTCGGCTTCATCGGGCCGTCCCTGCAAGGCGCATTTGGCGCGCGCAGATCGGTGATCGGGGCGCTTGCTCTCCTGTGCGGCGGCTGTCTCCTCCGTCTGTTTGCCTCGACCGGTTGGGCGATGATCGCTACGGCGGCAATAATCGGCTTCGGCGTTGCGATTGTGCAGGCCGTTCTTCCGGGCACCATCAAGCGGCAGTTTCCCAAACATGTTGGCGCTATGATGGGCCTCTACTCCTCGATGTTGATGGGCGGCGGCGCTCTCGGGGCGCAGCTATCTCCGATCATCGCCGCCAAAGCGGGAAACTGGCATGTCGGGCTTGCCTGGTTGGCTGCGCCCGCCTTGATCGCCGCCGTGTTGGCGCTTCGCTTCTTGCCCGCCGACATTCGCTCGCAATCTCGCAGGCCCCCAGCAGGGATCTTCCTGAAGCGACCGCGGACATGGTTGCTGATGACGTGCTTCGGTCTCGTCAACGGCGGCTATTCCTCGATCGTTGCGTGGCTGGCGCCCTCTTACCAGGAACGAGGTTGGAGCGGGCCTGAAAGCGGCGGTTTGCTGGCCGTGCTGGCGGTATGCCAGGCCTTGGCTGCGCTCGTGCTGCCAATGCTTGCCAGCAAGGGCGAAGATCGGCGACCATGGCTCTGGGCAACGCTGGTGATGCAGGCAGCGGGGTTTGTCGGCCTGGCGTTCGCCCCGGATGCAGTCCCGACGGTTTGGGCCGCGCTCCTTGGCGCAGGATTGGGTGGCTGCTTCGCGCTGTCGATGGTTGTGGCTCTCGATCATCTACCCGCTCCCGAGCAAGCGGGCACCTTGTCGGCGCTGATGCAGGGCGGTGGCTTTCTGATCGCGGCAATACCGCCATGGCTCGTTGCGGTGTTGCACGATGTGACAGGAGCCTACGCGGCCGGGTGGGGATGGCATCTGGTGAGCGTCGCAATCGTCATGGTGCTGACGACGCAGCTGTCACCAAAAGGCTACACGCGCGCCATGTCGTCTCCGGACGGCGAATTCAATCTGGCTTGACGTCAAACTGTTCCGAGAAGAACACCAGGACCAAGGTCGCAGCGGCGATGACATCCTGCGGCGGCGGCACGCGGCCGATCCCACGGATCGGTAGCCGCGGGCCGGAACCTACTGCATAATTCCTTAAATCGGAATCGATTTAAGGAGAAAATTATCCAGCAAGTTTAGGGTGTTACAGCGTCCTTAGCGCGTCATACTTGACGCGCGGCGCTGTAATCGCCGATGGCGAAAGGTTGGCCCCGGCTTCTTGCGCGTGACAGCACCCGCCATGATGCATTGCATGCAAATACATCACATGATGGAATGCACCACACGCATGCATTTTGGGCGAGAAATGATGCGTGGCACGACGAATTGGGGGCGGCGCATGACCTCCATGCCAGGCGAAAAGTCTCCGCGCCGTTGATGAGCCGGCTTCGAATACCGTCGCCCGCGTCCCCTGGAACCCCGCACGTCGCGCCGATCATCATGGGCCAGATCCTCCGCTTCGCCGACTACCTAGAGGGCGGCAGACACGGCCCTCCATGCCGATGTGATCGACGCCGCAGCGCGCATCGACGGCGCTGTTCAACGCCCGCGACCACTCCGGAATGAGTGGACTCCCGCACATCTCTCCGTCCAGCACCGGTTCTCCGCTCTCGCGGCGCCTTTCCGCTTGTCGCTAATTTTCGGCAACAATTGTCAGCTAATTGACAGAAATATTGTATACGTTATAAAGCTGACATTGCATGAAATCGAGACCCGCTTTTGGCGCGGACCGAGGAGGAGCAGCAATGGCAGAAATATGGTGGCGATCCGTCCCCGGCGGTGGCAGCCTGTCTGCAATCAGGGGACAGGGTTGATGCGGGACCCGTCCTTCGGTGAACTCGTCGGCTTCGGACCAGAGGGTTGGGGTGCGGCCCTCCTGACGGCGACCGGCATGACGCTCGCGGTCGCGATAGGTGGCTTTGCTGCCGGCTCTGTCATCGGTGCCGGCGTCACCAGCGCAAAGCTCTCACGCAACGGCGCGATGCGCGCCTTCGGCGACGGCTATACGACCGTCCTGCGCGGCATTCCCGATCTTCTGGTCATATACCTGTTCTACTTCGGCGGCAGCGCCGCGCTCGGCGCGGCGGGCCGGCTCTTCGGCGCGGAAGGCTTCATCGGCATGCCGGCCTTCATCACCGGCGTGCTCTCCATCGGCGTCGTGTCCGGCGCCTACCAGGCGGAAGTTTTTCGCGGGGCCTTCAACACGATCAGCCGCGGCGAGCTGGAGGCGGCCCGTTCGGTGGGCATGGGGACATGGCTGCGCTTTCGCCGCATCATCGCACCGCAGGTGCTGCGCTACGCCATTCCGGGCCTCGGCAACACCTGGCAGCTCGTGCTCAAGGAATCGGCACTGATTTCCGTCACCGGCCTCGTCGAACTGCTACGCCAGTCGCAGATCGCCGCCGGCTCCACCCACCGGCCCTTCGATTTCTATATCACGGCGGCGCTCCTCTACCTGGTGATCACCGCCGCTTCCTCACACCTCTTTCGCCGGGCGGAAGCCCGGTCGCTGCGCGGCGTCAGGAGGACGTGATGGACTTCACCTTTCTCTGGGAAACCTTCCTGCATCTCCTTTCCGGCGTTCCGCTCACGCTCAACCTGGCGCTCGTTTCCACGGCGCTCGGTGCGATGCTGGCAGTGCTCTTGACGGCGATGCGCATGTCCGCGCTGCCCCCGCTCGGCTGGGCCTCGCAGTTCTATGTCTTTGTCTTTCGCGGCACGCCGCTGCTCGTGCAGATGTTCGTCATTTATTACGGCCTCGGCCAGTTCCGCCCCGTCCTGCAATCCTGGGGGCTGTGGGCATTCTTCCGCGAGCCCTACTGGTGCGCGATCTTCGCGCTCAGCCTCAATACGGCCGCCTATGCCAGCGAAATCCTGCGCGGCGGCCTGCAGGCCGTCCCGCACCAACAGGTTGAGGCGGCGCGCGCCAGCGGCATGTGGGGCTTCCTGCTCTATCGCCGCATCATCCTTCCCATCGCCATGCGCCAAGCGCTGCCCGCCTATGGCAGCGAGATCATCCTGATGGTCAAGGCGACCTCGCTTGCCTCCGTCATCACCATGCTGGAAGTGACGGGGCTTGCTGCCAAGCTGATCTCGCAATCGTACCGGGCCGTAGAGGTCTTCGTCGTCGCAGGGATCATCTATCTCGCGCTGAACTTCGCCATCACCCGCCTCGTGGCGTTCATCGAATGGTGGATGTCGCCCCATCTGCGCCCCGTTCAAACCGCGTCTTCCGGAGCTGCGTTGCAACATGCTTGAGATCGCATCCACCACGCCAGTCGTTTCCGTCCGCAACCTGCGCAAGAGTTTTGGCGCGCTGGAAGTATTGAAGGGCATTTCCTTCGATGCGCAGGGGGGCGAGGTCATCTCCGTGCTCGGCTCCTCCGGTTCCGGCAAATCCACCATGCTCCGCTGCGTCAACATGCTGGAAGTGCCGACCGAGGGCGAGATCCGTATCGAGGGTGAGGCAATCCGGCTGAAGAGTGGTCGCTACGGCCGGCAGCCGGCCGATCCCAAGCAGTTGAGCCGGCTCTGCACCAAGGTCGCCATGGTGTTCCAGAGCTTCAATCTTTGGTCCCACATGACGATCCTCGAAAACGTCATGGAAGCGCCGGTCCATGTGCAGAAGCGGCCAAAGGCGGAATGCCGCGAAGAGGCGCTGGAGCTGCTTGCCAAGGTCGGCATCGCCGACAAGCGCGACTATTACCCGACGCATCTTTCCGGCGGGCAGCAGCAGCGCGCGGCGATCGCCCGGGCGCTCGCCATGCGGCCGAAGGTCATGCTGTTCGACGAGCCGACCTCGGCGCTCGATCCCGAACTCGTCGGCGAGGTGCTGCGCGTCATGCGCGCGTTGGCCGACGAGGGTCGCACCATGCTCGTCGTGACCCACGAAATGGGCTTTGCCCGCGACGTCTCGAACCGCGTCATCTTTTTGCACAAGGGCCAGATCGAGGAGGACGGCGATCCGTCCGACGTCTTCACCGCGCCGCGCTCCGAGCGCTTCCGCAAGTTCATCTCGTCCCATGGCTAATCCGCAAACACGGGCAAGGATGCCGCTATTTCGGGCCGCGGGTATAGCCGACGAAGCTCTCGTAGAGGCCCGCGACGTTGCCCATCCGCTGTTCGACCTCGGGGCCGATATTGGCAAACACGCTGTTGAGCAGGAGCTGCATCAGCGCCCACACCCCGGATGTCGCGTCCCAGAAGAGGTTGAGGTCCGTCGGCACGGCGAAGACCTCGCTGCCGTAGCTGGAGGCCCAGTCGCAATAAAGATCCGTGATGATGGTGATCGGGATGCCGCGCTCGGCAGCTTTGCTCGCGAGCAGGCGCGACTGGTGCGAATAGCGCCGGGCATCGACCAGGACCAGCGTGCAGCCGGCCGGATCCGTCAGGAGCACCTCGGCGAAATTGCCGCCGGCGATATCGACCACCTGCACGCGGTCGCGCAGGTAGCGAAGCATGTGGGCGAAGGCATCCGCCAGCCCTCGTTCGGTCTGGAAGCCGGCGACGAAGACGCGGTCGGCTTCCGCAATACGTTTCGCCGCCTGTTTCCAGGCCTCCGTGTGGGCATATTCGTAGACGCGCACGACAGAGGCAACGGCAAGTTCCAGGCTGCGGGCGAGCGCGGCGTCGCTGGCGCTCTTCTGTTGCAGGTCCTTCAGCCGGTCGCCGAGCAGCCAGGGACTGTCGCTGATGTCGTCCTTCAACCGTTCCTTAAGGTCCTTGAACCCCTCGTAGCCGATCGACCGGCAGAAGCGGCCCACGGTCAGCTCGCTGACGCCCACCTTGTCGGCAACGCTGCGCGAAGTCTCGAAGGGCAGGTCACCGATATTCGCCAGCATGAAATTCGCCAGCGCCTTGCCGGAGGCCGATGCTTCGTTCAGCGCAACCGCAAGCCGCTGCCGCACCGAACTGTTGTCCACCCAAGTCCCATTTCGCATGTCGCCCCGCCTATCGCCCTTCCTTATCCGCTTCCCAACCGATCAGCAGCGCGCGCACGACATTCCACCACAGCGCGGTCTCCTTGGATGGGGGCGGGATTGGCGATGTTATACCATTAACATCGCCACGAAATGAAGTCAGAAAACTATCGTCCCGCGCCAGACCACCGGATTGTCCTTCATGTCAAAAAGAGATTGCCCAGATGCCGACGTGCTGGTCCTCGGTGCCGGTATCATCGGCGTATCGGTAGCGCTGCATCTGCAAAGACGCGGGAAATCCGTGGTGCTCGTCGATCGCCGGGCGCCTGGCGAGGAGACGAGCTATGGCAATGCCGGGCTGATCGAGCGGGCCAGCGTGATCCCCTACGGATTTCCGCGTGAAATCTCAACCCTCCTGAAATATGCGACGAACCGGTCTGCGGATGTGCGGTTCCGCTGGTCTTTCCTGCCGAGGATCTTTCCCTGGATCACCCGTTTCTGGCTCCAATCCTCCGGCCGCCGCCTCCGCCGGGCGGCCCTCGACATGCTGCCGCTCATTGAGCGCTCGGTGGCCGAACACACGGACCTGATGGCCGAGGCCGGCATCCTGCACCGGGCGCGCCGGACCGGCTGGATGGAGGCCTATCGCAGCGAGAAGGCCTTTGCAGCCGCCAAGCGGGCGGCCGGGGCACTGAACGAGTTCGGCCTGCGTTACGATTTTCTCGGGCCGAAGGAGCTGCAACTGCGCGAGCCGCATCTGACCGGCACCTTCATCGGCGCCATCCATTGGCTCGATCCAGCCACCGTCGCCGATCCCGGCAAGCTGGTGAAGGACTATGCCGGGCTTTTCGTGCGCAAGGGCGGCGAAGTCCTTCAGGCCGATGCGACCACCCTTTCCCAGAGGGAAGGCGGTTGGAGCCTCAGAACGGCCAGCTCAGTCCTGCATGCCCGTGAGGCCGTGGTGGCGCTCGGCCCTTGGTCGGACGTCGTCTATCGCCGGCTCGGATACCGTATCCCGCTCGCCGTCAAACGCGGCTACCACGTGCATATCGAGCCGGCTGGCGACGCCGTACTCCACCACCCCATCGTCGATGTCGAGCGCGGTTATCTGCTGGCGCCGATGGCAAAAGGCATCCGGCTCACCACCGGCATCGAATTCGCCGATCGGGACGATGCGCCCTGCCCCGCGCAGGTCAATCAGACCGAGCCGCATGCCCGGGCGATCTTCCCGCTCGGCCGGCGCGTCGAGCCGACGCCGTGGATGGGAGCGCGGCCCTGCCTGCCGGACATGCGCCCCGTCATCGGTCCGGCGCCACGCCACAAAGGCCTCTGGTTCGCCTTCGGACACAACCACCACGGGCTGACACTCGGCCCGGCCACCGGACGCCTTCTGGCGGAGATGATGACCGGAGAGACGCCCTTCGCCGACCCGGCGCCCTACACCATGAGCCGTTTCGGCTGAATTTTCGATCCCCTGGAGGACATAGCAATGCGGGAAGAGTTTGTTCTGATCAACGTGCGGCCTAACGGAGAGGCGGCGAAGGACATGGTGATCCGCGATGGGCGGATCGCCGAGATCGTCGCGCATGGCTCCCGGCCTCATCCCGAGGGAACACCGATCGTCGACGGCGAAGGTCTGCTCGTGCTGCCGGGCCTCGTCGACGCGCACACCCACCTCGACAAGACGCTGCTCGGCATGCCCTGGTATCGCAACGATGTCGGCACAGAGCTGACCGACCTCATCGAGAACGAACGCACGATGAAACGCGTGCTCGGCATCGATCCTGCGCGCCAGTCGGCCACACAGATCGAGCTGTCCGTCGCCAATGGCACGAGCCACATCCGTACCCATGTCGACATCGACACGCAATACGGCCTGGCCGGCCTCGAAGGCGTGGTGGCTTCGCGCGAGCGCTACCGCGACATCGTCGACATCGAGATCGTCGCCTTTCCGCAGAGCGGCATGCTGATCCGCCCCGGCACGGAGGCGTTGATGGACCGGGCGATGCGGGAAGGCGCGGACGTGGTGGGCGGCCTCGACCCCTCGGGCGTTGACCGCGACCCCAAGGGGCACCTTGATACGATCTTCGCCATGGCCGAACGCCACGGCAAGCCGGTGGACATCCACCTGCACGAGCCGGATGCGCTCGGCGTCTTCGCCATCGAACTCATCGTGGAACGCACGAAAGCGCTGGCAATGGCGGACCGGGTCACGGTCAGCCATGGCTTCTGCCTCGGCATGCTGGCCGACAAGCCGCTGGCAAGGCTGGGTGGCATGATGGCAGAGGCCGGCGTGCACCTGATGGCCAAGGGCGGGGCTGCAAGCGCCCGCCCGCCCGTACTCAACCTCATGGAAATGGGCATCAACATCTGCTCGGGCAGCGACGGCGTGCGCGACACCTGGCAGCCCTTCGGCAATGCCGACATGCTCGACCGTGCGGCCATCGTCTCGCAGCGCAACGACTTCATCAACGACGTCCACATCGAACTCGCCCTCAGGATGTGCACCTACGGTGGCGCGCGCACCATGGCACTCGAAGGCTACGGGCTTGAGCCCGGCTGCGACGCCACCTTCGTGCTCGTGCGGGCCGAGACGCCCGCGGACGCCGTGGCATCCCGCCCCGTGCGCCGGGCGGTCTACCGGAAAGGCATTGCGGTTGCGAAGGACGGGGCGCTTTTCGCCGCCTGAACAGGCCAACACGTTTCAAACATGGCAAGGAGGAGTAGCCAATATGTTGAATAAAATGGGTAAAACGGTCGTCGCCACCCTCGGCATCCTGCTGGGGGCCTCTGTGGCGCTCGCTGACGAACCGACGCGCACGATCACTGTCGCGACGGAGGGCGCCTATGCCCCGTGGAACTTCACGGAGGCCGGCGGCAAGCTCGCCGGCTTCGAGATCGACATGCTGGAGGATATCTGCCCGCGCATGAAGGTGAAATGCGATATCGTCGTGCAGGACTGGGACGGCCTGATCCCGGCGCTGAATGCCGGCAAGTTCGATGCCATCGTCGCCGGCATGCTGATCACGGAGGAACGCCAGAAGGTCATCACCTTCTCGCGCAACTACGGCACGGGTTCGGCCGCCTTCCTGGTGCGCAAGGATTCGCCGCTCGCAAATATGCCCGTCGGCAAGAAAATCGACATGGGAACGGAGAAGGAGGCGGCCAGGGCCGCGGCCGCCGCGATGCTGCCCTTCATGGAAAGCACGGTAATTGGCGGCCAAGGTTCGACGACGACCGCGCAGATCATGGCTGAGTTGTTCCCCGGCATCGAGTTCCGCGAATACAAGACGACCGAACAGCACGACCTCGACCTCGAAGCCGGCCGCCTCGACGGTGTGTTGGCCTCGCCGGTCGCGCTTGACCGCACGCTCGAAAAGATCGGCACGGATCAGGTGACCTTCGCTGGCACCGAATTCACCGGTGGCCCGCTCGGCGGCGGCCAGGCCGTCGGCCTGCGCCAGTCGGACACCGAACTGAAGAAGCTGTTCGACGACGCGATCAACGCGGCGATCGCCGACGGGACGCTGTCGCGTCTCGCGGCAAAGTGGTTCAAGCGAGACATCTCGCCGAAGGAGTAAGCGGGACACGCCCAGCATGCCCTACCCGTCCCGGGCCCCGCTCGCCGCGCGGCCCGGGACGGGCGCCGGTTCGGCGATCAGCTGGCGCCTCCTGCAGCCGAACATCAGGCGAAGCGTCACAGCCCCTCCTCCTTGGCGTAAGCGGCAAGAAGATCCGGAAAATCCTTCTCCGAATCCTTCGTCAGCAATGCGCGCGTTGTGATGGCGTCGATGTGATGCTCCATCAGGGCGCAGGCTTTTTCCCGGTCGTTTTCGGCGAGAGCGGCGATCAGTTCACGGTGCTCCGACACGGCACAATCCGGTGAATGCGGCCGGCCATAAAGCGACAGGATAAGGGATGAACGCGAAACAAGCTCCGTCACATAGCGCGACAGCACGTCGTTTTCGGTCAGCGTTGCGAGAAGGACATGAAACTCTCCCGCAAGCTGGATCGAAGTTGCCTTATTGTTGACTCTCGCGTTGTCTTCCGCTTCGACATGCGCCTTCAACTGCCGGATCTGCTGTGGCGTCAGTTTGCCGATCAAGCTGTCGACCACCAGTGATTCCAATGCCCGTCGCACGGCGAAAATATTGCGCCCGTCTTCCAAGCTGGGCTGTGCGACACAGGCGCCCTTGCGCGGGCGCAGTTCGATCAAGCCTTCGCCATTCAGTCGGGCCAGAGCCTGCCGGACGATGGTGCGGCTGACGCCAAGCCGTTCTCCGATCGAATCTTCCGGGAGCTTCGTTCCCGCGGCCAGCGCCTGGTCGAGGATGGCGCGCTTCAAGGTGCGATAGACAGCATCGGACTTGGATATCGCGGATTTCTGATTTTTGTCTTCGGGTGCCATGATCGTCCTGAACCAAATCCAAGCATACCGTAAAAAAAGCGGCTGCCGAGCCACGAACCGCAAACAACTATCACCGCATCGGCAAGCCGGTAAAGTCGGGCCGCTTTGTCTCGATCTCCGCGGACAACGCTCGCGGCGTCTTCACGGCTTGAACGCCTCATAGCTCGGCGGGAAGATGTCCTCTACCACAGGATGCCGCCAGGTTCTCTCCGGGTAGCGTCCGATAAGCCGCTCGAGCTGGGCCTGCGCACGCCGATGGGCCGCCTCGAAGTCGAAACCGGGAATCATGCGGTCGGCCATGACGGTTCGCCCGGCGATGATCACCGAGTGGACATCCCGGCCGCTCGCCGAGGTCATCAGACAGGCGATGGGATCGATCACCTGTCCAAGGCGATCGTGCGAAAGGTCGATTACGACGATATCCGCAGTCGCGCCAGGCTGCAGGCGCCCGAGATCGGCACGGCCAAGCGCATCAGCGCCACCGAGCGTCGCCGCATCATAGAGATCGGCCGATTTCAGCGCTTCCATGTCGGCCGCCATCACGCGGCCGAGCATCAGCCCTATCTGCATGTTGAGGATCATATCCGGCGGCCAGGTGTCTGTGCCCATGCCGATGCGCAGACCCTGCCGGCGAAGCCCGGAGAAATGATTGAGCGCCGCCCCGTGTCTGGCCATCACCAACGGACAATGCACCACCGTCGCGCCGGAACCGGCGATAATCTCAAGATCCTGACGATCGGCATGAGTTCCATGCGGCAACAAGGCTCTTTCGAAGAGAAAGCCGATATCGTCAAGCCAGCGCGCGGATGACGTGCCGAAGCGGCGTCGGATTGTCTCAACCTCGAATTCCGACTGGCAGCAGTGCAACCGCACCGGAACGTCCAGATCCCGCGCCGCGTCGGCGGTCCTTTTCAGCAAATCAGCGGTCCAGAACTCGATGCGATCCGGGCAGAGCATCGTTCGCACCAGGCCGCCATAGGAACGTTCATGGGTCGCGCAAAAGGCGACCGCCTCTTCCAACCCTCGCGCGCCGCGCTGCTCGTCGATCTCGAGGACGAGCGTGCCATTTGCCTCCACGACCGAATGACCGGCGCGGAAGGCCGGCCCGAGATAAACGCGGAGCCCAAGATCGGCGGCGCTTTCGGCCGCCGATGCGAATTCGTCCGGCGTTTCCTGCCAGGCGCGATAAAACAGCGAGGCAATCGGAAGCGCTGTGGTGATGCCGTTGCGGATCAGTTGCGCGAACGCATATCGCTTCTGAAACGCCAACTCCTCGCGGCTCAGCATTTCGACCGGGCCGGCTTCGACGTAGTCACGCGGCCATACCCGCCCCTTCTTCCAGCCCGGCTGGTGGTCGAGGCCGAGGACGCCCGTGTCGAGATCGGACAACGCGTCGAGATCGACGAAGCCCGGGCCGATGAGCGCCATACCGTAGTCGACCCGGCGCGTGACCGGGCCGTCATAGCGATGGCCGACAAACAGAATGCGATCGTTCTCGAAGACGACCTCGCCGTTTTCGTAGAGGACATGACGGCCGTCGCGATGACCGACGACCCAACGCGCGGTTAGCAGCGTCGGTCCTAGGCCCTGCTCTGGGCTAGCGCTAGTCGACATGTGGCAGGTCTCCGGCTGGTACGCCGTCGCGGACGAGGATGCGTCCGCGACGAACGACGGTCCGCTTCTGCGGGGTCAGCGCGACAGCTTCCGCAAGTGTGCGCGCAGGAACCAGCACGAGATCGCCGTAAGAGCCTTCGGAAAGGCCGTAACCCGCAAGCCCGATGCCTTCCGCGCCACCAAAGGTGCAGACGCGCGCGGTCTCTTCCAGATCAGCATCGTTGGCCATGCCATTACGCTGCGCCAGATATTTCGCCCGTTCGAGCATATCGCCATTGCCCCATGGCTCCCATGTTCCCTGAATTCCATCGGAACCGGAGGCGACAATGACTCCGGACTGGCGCATCAGCCGCAGCGGTAAAGCCGGGGCAGAAGGACTGCCAACCGTCATCACCGCGATCCTTTCGGCCGCGAGCGCCTCGATCAACGACCGCTGGCGCCCTGGCTCCAGCATTCCCAGGCAATAGGCATGGCTGACCATGACGCGCCCTTGCAAAGACAAGGCGCGGGTCCGCTCCAGGATCAGTTCGAGGCAGAAGGCGCCCAGCTCTCCCGCTTCATGCAGGTGAATGTCGATTGGTTTGCCATAGCGTTCCCCCAGTGCGAAGATCGCATCGAGATGGCGCACCGGATCGCGCTCGATGCTGGCGGGGTCGATACCGCCGACGATATCTGCGCCCGCCTTCAGCGCCTCCTCCATCAGCGCCAGCGTGCCATCGCGCATCAACATGCCGCTTTGCGGAAAGGCGACGATCTGCACGTCGACCAGATCTCGCAGGGCGTTGCGGGTTTCAACGACACCCTCGATATTGGCAATGCCGATTTCGGTATCCACGTCGACGTGGCTGCGGATATGCAGGACGCCGAAGGCCAGCGTCTGCATGATCTGGCGGAACGATTGCCTGCGTGCGTCGATGCCGAGTTCCCGCTTGGCTTGCCGGTCAGCCAGAATCCGGTCGTTGCGCGTCGGCCCGACGCGGTTCTCGAACCAGCCCATGCCGACCAGCGTCTTGTCCAGATGCGTGTGCGCCTCGACAAGACCCGGCAGGGCGATCCGACCTTTGCCGTCGATCTCCAGCGCCGCGTCGATCTGCCGTCGCGCAAAACGACCATCGCGGATGTAAAGGTCGGTCGGCTCACCGCCGAACGGCCTGACGTGACGAATGAGAATGTCTGCGGCCATTTTCTATCTCTCGCTGCTTCCTGTCATCGTCGGTGCGGCATTATGCGAGCTGCGCCCGCTTCATCATCATGCGGAAGGCGCGCTCGGCGCGATCCAGAATCGCGCCCTCGTCGTGGCCGACAATCGTGCGCGAGCGCATGAGGACACGGCCGCCGACGATGGTTGTGTCCACGTCCGCGCCATTGGCGAAGCGCGCCAGCCTCTGCAGCGGATGCAACGGCGGCCAGAGGTGCGGCTGGCGCATGTTGACGAGAATGATGTCGGCGCGCTTGCCCGCCTCCAGCGAGCCGATTTCGTTTTCCATCGACAATGCGCGTGCGCCCTCGATGGTCGCCATTTCCAGAAGCTGCATCGGCGGCAAGACGCTGTCGTCGCGGAAATGCCGCGCATGATAGCGGTGCGCCTGAAACATGTTGCGGAACATGTCGAAGGATCGGTCGGGCGCGGCGGCATCCGTTCCGAGCGATACGGTCACGCCGCCTTCCATCAACTCGGTCGCGGGGCAACGGCCTGAAACCGACATCAAGGCGCTCGGATTGTGGGCGACCTTTGCGCCGGTGCGCTTCAGTACCGCCACATCTTCATCGGTCAGATCGATGCAATGGGCGAGAAGCGAGCTTTGGTCGAAGAGGCCGAGCCGCGCGTCATTGGCGGCGAGGGAGCCGTCGCGATGCCCGTCCTGAACCAAGGCCACCCCTTTCTCCCGCGCCAGATCGCGCGTCTTGCATGACAGATCGAATACGCTTTCGTTCTTCAGTTCGCGCGCGTCGAACACTGGAAGGGAAATGGCAAGCTGCAAGCGATCGTGCCGTCCCGCCCAAGTGTCGATCAGTTCGGCGCAGACGGCGAGTTGCGATTCCGGCGAAACTGCGATTTCGGTATACGATCTTTGGATGTAATTGCGGTATATATGAATGGCAGTAGGCCGGTTGGGGCCGACGGCAAGCACCTCCCGCACACCCATGTCGGCAATGGCAGCCAGATGCGCCTCGGCAGCTTCCGGCACTTCTGTCCGCATGATGTCCGGTCCGCCGCCAAACAGGAGAGCAGCGGTGGTCGTGCCGCATTTTATGCGTTCGCAGGCGGACAAGGCCGCTTCCGCCGCCCAGAATTCGGGATCGGTCGCCTCTGCATAGATGCGGCCAGTCACGGTCATCCACTCTTCGGAATCGTCGCCCAGCCCCTTCGTCAGCGTGTGTCCGGCGTGAGCATGCGTATCAATGAGGCCGGGCATGACGACCATGCCCGAAGCATCGATGTGCTCCACGTCCGGGCCTGCCGCAAGCGCACCGTCGCCGACAGCAACGATCCGGCCGTCTTCGACCAGCACATGCCCTTTGTCGTGAATGCGCCGGTTCTCGCCCATGGTGACAATCACACCGTTTTCAATCAGCAGGTTCTTGGCCATCGAAATCTCCCCCTCCGGTATACCCAAGCGGCTCTTTTTTACGCATACGACGCAAAAAGTGATCCAGCTATCTTGATCTTGTGTACCACACATGTACAGTAATTTCGGGAACAAACGGTATGCAAAAAATACAACAATATGCATACCAAACGTGGGAGAACCCTATGAAGACCTACATGAAAACCCTTTTGGCGGGGCTTGCCGTCATGGTGCCGCTGGCAACGCCGTCGCTTGCGAACACGCTGCGCTGGTCCTCGGCCGGCGACGTCATTTCGTACGACCCCAACGCGCAAGTGGACAGCTTCACCCAGAGCGTCCATCACATGGTGTTCGACCCGCTGGTGCGCCGTAACAAGGACCTCGTGCTCGAGCCGGCGCTCGCCACATCCTGGGAAGTGATCGAGCCGAACCGCTGGCGCTTCAAGCTGCGCCAGGGCGTCAAGTTCCATGAGGGCCAGCCGTTCAATGCCGACGACGTGGTCGCCACCATCCAGCGCCAGATCGACCCCGGCGCGCGCAACCGCGAAAACCTCTCCACCGTAACCGGTGTCGAGAAGGTGGACGAGTATACCGTCGACCTCATACTGCGCGGCCCCTATCCGCTGCTCCTCAACGACCTCGCCGCCATCTACATGATGAGCAAGCCCTGGATGGAGGAGCACGACGCGCTGAAGCCGGGCAATGCTTCGACCGGCGTTGTCACTTACGCCAGCAACCATGCCAACGGCACCGGTGCCTTCAAACTGAAGAGCTACGAGCCGGATTCCCGCTCGGTCTTCGAGGTCAACAAGGGCTGGTGGGACAAGCCGCAGCACAATCTGGACGAAGTCGAGTTTCGCCCAATTGCCTCGGACGCTACTCGCGTCGCGTCGCTGCTTTCCGGTGAAGTCGACATGATCGCGCCCGTACCGCTGCAGGATGCCGATCGCATCGCCGCCACCGAGGGGCTGAAGGTCGTCGAGAACCCGTCGCTGCGCACCATCTTCCTCGTCTTCAGCTACCGGCCGGAGCTTCATGCGGCCCCCGGCAAGCCCAACCCGCTGCTCGACGTGCGTGTGCGTCAGGCCCTGTGGCACGCCATCGACGCCGACACGATCCAGAAGCGGCTGATGCGCGGCAAGTCACGCACGGCCGCCATGCTCGTCGCGCCGGCGGTGACCGGCTACGACAAATCCATCGACGTGCCGCTGCCCTATGACGTCGACAAGGCCAAGGCACTGCTGGCCGAAGCCGGCTATCCAGATGGCTTCAAGACGGGGCTCGGCTGCCCGAACGACCGCTACATCGCCGACGAACAGATATGCCTTGCGGTTGCCTCCATGTGGGCCAAGGTCGGCGTCCAGGCGGAGCTCAGTGTCGAGAGCAAGACGACCTATTTCCCGCGTACCGACAAGGGCGAGTTCGACAGCTATCTTCTCGGCTGGGCCTCCCTGCCACCGATGGACGGCTTCAGCCCACTACAGGCGCTGCTGGCGACCAATGACGGCGTTTTCGGCGGTAGCAATGCCGACGGGCTTTCCAATCCCGAGATCGACAAGCTGGCCCGTGCCGCTGCCGTGGAACTCGACGAGGCCAAGCGCGTCGACCTGCTGAAGCAGGCCTTCCGCATCACCCATGACCAGGTGCTCTACCTGCCGCTCCACCAGCAGCCGGTTGCCTGGGCGATGAGCGACAAGGTCGACATGCCGCAGTTCCCCGACGAATACGTTCGCCCCTGGTTCGCGCAGATCCGGAAGTAACGGCTTTCTCCCGAGGAACGATCCCGGCCGGCGAAAGCCGGCCGGGATCGCATCGCAAAACCGGCCCTATCCCTCCGCTGGCCGATGACGGCGCGGAGGAGGCGGAGCGAAGCGGCCGGTTTTCCGCCCCATTCGGGCTCGATCGCTCCCGCGCAAGGACTATCCGATGATCAGACTTCTCTCGGTCAGGTTGCTCCAGGCCGTCCTCGTAATGCTTGCCGTGGCGGCCATTGCCTTCGTCATGTTCCGTTTCGTCGGCGATCCCGTCGCCGCCATGGTGCGCGAGGGTGCAACGCAGGCGGAAAAAGACACGCTGCGCGCGGCGCTCGGCCTCGACAGGCCAGTCCTGGTGCAGTTCGTCAATTTCGTCGGCCAGGTGCTGACCGGCGATCTCGGTACAAGTTTTCGCTACCAGCAACCCGTGACGAGCCTGCTGCTCAGCCGTCTTCCCGCCACGCTGGAACTGGTGGTCGTCGCGACCGTGCTGGCGCTTGCCGTTGGCATTCCGCTCGGCGTGCTCTGCGCGCTGAAGCCGAATTCCTTCCTCTCCCGGCTCACGCAGGCCACGACGCTCGTCGGCATTTCCATGCCCACCTTCGTCACGGGCCTGCTTCTGATCCTCATCTTTGCTGTAAACCTGCGCTGGCTGCCGTCCTCCGGGCGCGGCGATCTCGTCGATCTCGGCCTCTGGCAGACGGGTTTCCTCAGTCTTTCGGGCCTGAAATCGTTGATCCTGCCGTCGATCACGCTGGCGCTCTTCCAGCTTACGCTCATCATGCGGCTGGTGCGCTCGGAGATGATCGACGTGCTGTCGTCGGACTATATCCGCTTCGCCTTCGCCCGCGGCCTTCCGCGCGCCTATATCTACCGGCGGCTCGCACTGCGCAACGCGCTGATGCCGGTCGTCACCGTTACGGGCCTCCAGATCGGCCAGCTCATCGCCTTTGCCATCGTCACCGAAACGGTGTTCCAGTGGCCGGGCATGGGCCTGCTCTTCACCAATGCCGTCGGGTATCCCGACGTGCCGGTGCTTGCCGCCTACCTGCTCTTCGTCGGCTTCCTCTTCGTCATGATCAATATGATCGTCGACATTCTCTACACCTTCATCGATCCGCGCCTGAGGACACGATAATGGCTACGCAATCCCTGATGCACCGGCTTCCGCCGGTTTCCGTGATGATCGCCGGCCTGGTGCTCTTCATCATGCTGATCCTCGTCCTCTTTGCCCCGCTGATCGCGCCGATGGACCCGCGCGACGTCTCTTCCTATTCGCTGATCGACATGGAAATCCCCCCGGCCTTCATGGAGGGCGGCGACCCGCGCTTCCTGCTCGGCACCGACAACCAGGGTCGCGACCTCGTCTCGGTCATCCTGTTCGGCCTCAGGATCTCCGTCGTCATCGGCCTCGGCGCGGTGCTCTTCGCCGCCACGCTGGGGGTGATGCTGGGCCTGATCGCCGGCTTCTTCGGCGGCATCGCCGACGGCATCGTGATGCGCATCGCCGATGTGCTCGTCAGTTTCCCGACGATCCTCGTTGCGCTACTCATCAGCGGCATCGCACGGGCGCAGCTCAGTGCCGATACGATGCTCACCTGGGCGCCGCTCGTGCTGATCTTTTCCATCGCCGTCAACGAATGGGTGCAGTATGCCCGCACGGTGCGCGCCTCGACCATGGTGGAGGTCGCGCGCGACTATGTGCGCGCCGCCAAGGTGATCGGCCTGCCGTCCGGCCGGATCATGGGCCGCCACATCCTGCCGAACGTCATGAGTTCGGTGATGGTCATCGCCACCATCAACCTTGCCGGTGCGATCCTGACGGAGGCAACACTCTCCTTTCTCGGCGCCGGCATGCCGCCGACCTATCCTTCGCTTGGCACGCTGATCCGCATCGGCAACCAGTTCCTGTTCTCCGGCCTCTGGTGGATCGCCGTGATGCCGGCGGCAGTGCTGGTCATCCTCGTTCTCGCCGTCAACGTGATCGGCGACTATCTGCGCGACCGCTTCAACCCGAAACTGATGGCCCGTTGAGATGACCGACACCGCACCCCCCGTCCTCGACATCCGCAACCTCCGCGTCGAATATCCGCTCGCCAACGGCCACACGCTCACGGCCGTCAAGAACATCGACCTCGTGATCCGCCCCGGCGAGATCCACGCCCTCGTCGGCGAATCCGGCGCCGGCAAGACGACGGTCGGCAATGCGCTGATGGGCCTGTTGCAGGCCCCCGGCAAGATCGTCTCCGGTTCCATCGCCATTGCCGGCAAGCCGATCGACCTGCGCACCGGCCGCACCGAAGGCATCGTGCCCGGCCGCGATGTCGGCGCGATTTTCCAGGACCCGATGACGAGCCTCAACCCGCTGTTCACGGTGGAAAGCCAGCTCTGCGAAGGCATGCTTGCACATCTGAAGCTTTCCTCGAAGGAGACGAAGGCGCGGGCGTTGGACCTGCTGAAGGCCGTCGGCCTCCCGGAACCGGAACGCCGCCTTGGCAGCTATCCGCACCAGCTTTCCGGCGGCCAGCGCCAGCGCGTGGTCATCGCCACCGCGCTTGCCTGCGGCCCGAAGCTCATCGTTGCCGACGAGCCGACGACAGCGCTCGACGTTTCCGTGCAGGCGCAAATCCTCAAACTCATCCGCGATCTGGCGGACGAGCGCGGCGTCGGCGTGCTGCTCGTCACCCACAATATGGGCGTCGTCGCCGAGATCGCCGATCGCGTCACCATCATGCAGAACGGCGCGGTCGTCGAAAGCGGCTCCACGCGCGAGGTGCTGACGACCCCGAGGGCCGCCTACGCCCGCACGCTGATCGCCGCGGTGCCGCCGATCGAAACCCGGCTTGAGCGCCTGCCGGTGCCGAGCGAGGAAACGCAGGTGACGCTTGACGCCCGCGCCGCCGTGCGCCGGAAGAGCACGAAGAGCGAAACCGGCAGCCGCGACGACATCGTGCTCTCCGTGCGCGATCTGGCGGTGGAATATGGCGGCCACTCCCTCATCCCCGGCCGCAAAGCCTCCGTCTTCAAGGCGGTCAAGGGCGTCTCCTTCGATGTCCGGCGCGGCGAGATTCTTGGTCTCGTCGGCGAATCCGGCTGCGGCAAGACAACTGTCGCCAACACCATTGCCGGCCTCGTCACCCAGAGTTCGGGTACGATCGACTTTCTCAGCACGGTGCTCGGCGCAAAGCGCGAAAAATCCGTCCGCAAATCCTTGCAGATGGTGTTTCAGGACCCCTATTCGGCGCTGAACCCGCGCCTGCGCATCAATGCCGCCATCGCCGAACCCATCCTGTTCTACAAGCTCGCTTCCAATGCGGATGAGGCCCGGCAGGACGCCAGGACGCTGCTGGAAGCCGTCGGTCTGCCAGCCGATGCCGGCGCGCGTTTCTCGCACGCCTTTTCCGGCGGCCAGCGCCAGCGCATCGCCATCGCCCGTGCGCTCGGGCCGCGGCCGTCGCTGCTCATCTGCGACGAGCCGACATCGGCGCTCGACGTGTCGGTGCAGGCGCAGCTCCTCAACCTCTTGAAAGACCTGCGCGACCTTGCTGGCCTCTCCATGCTGTTCATCAGCCACGACCTCGCGGTGATCCGCCAGATGTGCGACCGCATCGCGGTGATGAAGGCAGGCGAGATCGTCGAGCTTGCCGATACCGAGGCGCTGTTCACTGCGCCGAAGCACGAATACACGAAGGAGCTGCTGCGGCTTGCGCCCTCGCTCGACCGTATCCTTTCGCGGCAGAGCGCCTCGGAATGATCGCCTGCTGATCGAACGGAGACCGCACGTCCAAGGCCGCCAAGGACGGCACCGTCATCGCAATCGACCCCGAACGGCGCATCATCGCCGACGGGTCGGTTGCCAATGAGCACGCCGGGTCGTTGGCGTGGGGCCGACGGGCAACGTTCGTCTGCTTGAAAGATCTTCCCTGAGAGGAATGCCATCCAACCGGACTGGACGGCGCGTGCACTGAGCACGCGGCAAACTGAGTTGCGGCGCCAGCAAACTTTCCTATCGGTTGCTGCTATTCCAATCCCGCGCGGCATGCATGCCCCGCCTCAAAGGCCCAGAACGACCGCTCCCCCCGTCAGCCCTGCTCCGGCGGCGGTCAACAGCAGCCTTTCTCCCGAAACGAGCGGTTTTTCCTGATGCGCAATCGACAGGGAAAGCGCGATGGTCGCGGCGGAAGAATTCCCATAGTCCTCAATCGTTCGCACGGTTCTCTGCGGGTCGATGCCCAGATTGCCGCAGACGGCGTCGAAAATACGCGCGTTCGCCTGATGCGGCACAAAGCGGCCGACATCCATGGCCCCAAGCCCGGCTTGGGCGAGCGCCCGGCTGCCGCAAGATGTCATCATCGCTACTGCCTGCGTAAACATCTCGCGCCCATCGCGCATCGTCATCAGGAAATCTTCCGTCGCCATGCCCGGCGCGAAGGGCCGGTTGCTGCCGCCGGCGGCGATCGAGATCAGATCGTAGCGGCTACCGTCGGAGGCGAGATCGACCCCGAGCAGGCCTTTTTCGGGGTCATCAGAGGGCGCGAGCACGATCGCGCCGGCCGCATCGGCAAAGAGCACGGCACTCGCCCTTTCCGCCGGGTTGATCCGGCGGCTGAGGATATTGGCCGCGACGACGAGCACCGGTTTTCCCTGCGCACGAACAAAGCCGTCGGCGAGCGCCAGTGCGTAAAGGAAGCCCGAACAGGCACCGGCAAGGTCGAGCGCGCCGGAATTGGGGAGCCCGAGCCGATGCGCAAGCAGCGGTGCCGAAGGCGGCAGCAAGTGATCCGGCGTCGAGGTCGCGAGCAAGGTCAGGGCTATGTCGCCCCGAGCCACGGCCGCATCCTCGAGGGCAGCCTCGCCCGCTTGCGCTGCAAGATCTGTGAGGGTATCCCCCGCCTCGACCCAGTGTCGCGCCCGAATGCCCGTCCGGCGCTCGATCCAACCCGGCTCCAGACCGAGTTTCATTTCAATCTCGGCATTTTCGACGCGCCGCGTCGGCACGGCATGGCCGAAGCCGGCAAGGCGGGAGGAGCGGACGACGGTCATAGGTGCCCCGCCGTAAAGACCGATGCCGCCTCATCGATCGCGTCGTATGCCCGATCGAGATCGGCATCCGTCACGCAATAGGGCGGCATCAGATAAATGACATTGCCGAGCGGGCGGATCAAAAGCTTGCGTTCGCGGAAGAAGGCCCTCAGCCTTGGACCGGCCTCCGACAGGTAGCCGCTCACAGGAACATCGAGATCGAGCGCGGCGATGGTGCCTGCCTGGCGGACATCACGGAACCGCGGATCGGCGGCAAAGCGTGCCAATCGTTCCTGCTGTTTCTCCGTGAGCGCGCCAATACGCTCGCGCACCGGCTCCGTCTTCCAGATCGCAAGGTTGGCGACCGCAGCCGCACACGCGATCGGGTTGGCCGTATAGGAGCTCGAATGGAAGAACGTCTTGCGGCGGTCCTCAGAAAGATGGGCGTCGAAGATTTCGGCCGTGCAAAGGGTCGCCGCTAGCGGCAGTGCACCACCGGTCAATCCTTTCGACGTGCATAGAATATCGGGCACTATTCCCGCCTGCTCACAGGCAAAAAGACTACCCGCCCGCCCCCATCCGGTCATCACTTCGTCAGCGATCAGCAGGCTGCCATGACGTTCGGCGATCCGCTTCAGTTCAGCAAGAACGCTGGCGTGGTACATTTTCATTCCGCCGGCGCCGAGAACCAGCGGCTCGATCAGCAATGCCGCCACCTGACCGGAGACGCAGCACGCCTCGAACGCGTCGAGCGTCTCCTGTTCGCGACCGGCTTGCGGAAACGGCAGCCGGTCGACGGCAAACAGAAGCGGCTGATAAGCGGCGTTGAAGACGCCGCGCTCTCCGGCCGACATCGTGCCGATCGTGTCACCGTGGTAACCGTGTTCCATCACGCAGATGCGGCCGCGTGGCGCTCCGGCATTGTGGAAGAAGCCAAGCGCCATTTTCAGCGCGACCTCCACTGCGGTCGAGCCGCTGTCGGAGTAGAATACATGTTCAAGTCCGGACGGCGCGATCGCGATCAGGCCCTTCGCAAGCTCCTCCGCCGGCTCGTGGGTATATTCGGCGAAGATGACCTGATCATAGGTTTCCGAGGCGTCGCGGATCGCCTCCATGATCGCCGGGTGCCGGTGCCCGTGGGTGATGACCCACCAGGACGAGATCGCGTCGACGATCCGCGAACCGTCCTCGCCGATGAGATAGGCACCTTCCGTCCTTGCGATGCGCTTCATCGCCGGCTCCAGCGCGTGCTGGGTGAAGGGATGCCAGACCGGGGAGCGTTTCATGCCAGCGCCTCACGGAAACAATCCATATCGAAACGATCGCGAAACGCTTGCCTCAGACCGTCCGGCGTCAGCGGATCGAGCCGCGGTAGCCGGCCCAGCGATCGGACACGCCCGAGCTTGGCGATGATGTTCTCGGTGTCGGCCTGTGCGTCGCCGATGAAGGCGACACCAAGGATCGGGATCGCGCGGTGACGAAGCGCTTCAAGCGACAGCAGCGTGTGATTGATGGTCCCAAGCCCGGTGCGGGCGCACAGGATGACGGGCAACTGCCAGAGCGCGAAGAGATCGGCAAACACCGTCCGTTCCGTCAGCGGCACCAGCAGGCCGCCCGCCCCTTCGATGACGAGCGGCAGGCCTGTCGGAGGCGGCGAAAGCCTTTCTGGAATGATGGAGACGCCGTCGATCCTGGCAGATAGATGCGGCGAGGCGGGCGTCGTTAGCCTGTAGCCCTCCGGCAGGATGCGAGCGGGCGGTATTCGGCCGAGCCGCCGCACCGTTTCGCTGTCCGTTTCACCGTCAAGACCGGACTGCACCGGCTTCCAGTAGCAGCCCGCAAGTGCATCGGTGAGTGCTGCGGCAAACACAGTCTTGCCGACACCCGTATCCGTGCCGGTAACCACGAAGCGGGGCATCATGGCCGCTCCTCCGCGATCGCGATCTTGAGCCGCTCAAGCATCGACGAAATCGTCGGCCTGTCGACGTTGAGCGTGATCGCGAGCCTTAGGCGCGCGGTACCTTCGGGAACGGTCGGTGGACGGATCGCCCGGATATCGAAACCTTCCGCGCGCATGCGTGCCGCGATCCTGACCGCACGGCCATTGTCGCCGATCATCACCGGCAAGATCTGCGATCCGCTGCCCGCAACGCCGAGCTTTGCGGCAAGCGCCTCATTGGCAAAGGCGCGCAGCTCTTCGAAATCCACCCGGCGCTGCGGTTCGTCCGCCAGCATTCTCAGTGCCTCGCGAACGGCGACGGCCATCAACGGCGACGGAGCTGTCGAGTAGATGAAGCCGCGCGCGCGGTTGACGAGATAGTCGCAAAGCACCCGGTTCGCGCCAAGCAGGGCGCCGGAAGACCCGAGCGCCTTGCCGCAGGTGTGCACGACAACGACGTTCTCCCGGCCCTCCAGCTCTGCCGAAAAGCCGCGGCCGCCGCGACCGAAAACACCAGTCGCGTGCGCCTCATCGATCACGAGAAAGCCGTCATGGCGATCTGCGAGTTCGGCGAGTTCCGCCAGAGGCGCCCGGTCACCGTCCATCGAATAGAGACTTTCGACCGCAATCCACGGATGCCCCGTTCCGCCGGCACTGCGCCATTGCCGGAGTGCATTCGCGAAGGCGTCGACGTCGTTGTGCCTGACGGCCAGCGCCTGCGCCTTGCTCGCCGCGATGCCCTCATGGGCGCTCGCATGGATCAGTGCGTCGTGAATGATGATGTCGTCGCGCTGTGGCAGGGTGGAGAACAGCGCGGCATTGGCGGCATAGCCGCTGCCGAAATAGAGCACCCGCTCCGTGCCGAAGAAGTCGGCCGCTTCGGCCTCCAGCGCCTCGTGCTCCGCATGGTTGCCGCGCAGCAGCCGCGATCCGCCGGCGCCGACTGGCACACCGCAGTCAATCGCGGCAGCGACGGCAGCCTTCAGGCGCGGCGAATTGGCAAGCCCGAGATAGTCGTTCGAGGTGAAATCGACGCCGGCCTGGGCCACGAGCCACCGACGACGCCCCTTGCGGTCGAGCCCCGCCAGCGTCCTCTTGTAGCGGCCGAGGGCCTCCGGGATCATTGGGCCGGCTCCAGCTCCATCGGTTTCAATCCAAGGCGGCGGAAAAGCGCCGCATCGTGATCCTCACCGGGGTTGTCGGCGGTCAAAAGCGTCTCCCCGACGAAGATCGAATTAGCCCCGGCGAAGAAACAGAGCGCTTGCATCTCGTCGGTCATGTCGGTGCGACCGGCCGAAAGACGGACATGGGACTGCGGCATCAGGATGCGGGCGAGCGCGATCGTGCGGACGAAATCGATCGGATCGACCGGCGGCGCATCGGCGAGCTTCGATCCAGGGATCGGAATCAGCATGTTGATCGGCACGCTTTCAGGGGCCATGGGAAGATTGGCGAGCGTCACAAGCATGGAGACACGGTCGTCGACGGTTTCGCCCATCCCCAGGATACCCCCGGCGCAGACTTTGATGCCGGCCTCGCGCACGTTGGCGAGCGTTTCGAGACGGTCGGCAAAGGTTCGGGTGGTGATGATCTCGCTGTAGAAACGTTCGGACGTATCGACATTGTGATTGTAGTAGTCGAGGCCAGCATCTGCGAGCGACGCCGTCTGCGCCGGCGACAGCATGCCGAGCGTCATGCAGGTCTCCATACCGAGCGCCTTGACGCCGCCCACCATGGCGACGATCGCCTCCATGTCGCGATCTTTCGGGCTGCGCCAGGCTGCCCCCATGCAATAGCGGGTGGCGCCGCCCGCCTTGGCTTTACGGGCCTCCGCGATCACCCTTTCGACTTCCATCAATTTCGAGGCCTTGAGCCCGGTCGGATAGTGCGCCGACTGGCTGCAATAACCGCAATCCTCCGCGCATCCGCCGGTCTTGATCGACAGCAGCCGGCTCATCTGCACGGCATTCGGATCGAAATGCGCGCGGTGGACGGTTTGCGCGCGAAAGAGGAGGTCGTTGAAAGGGAGATTATAGATTTTTCTCGCTTTATCGAGATTCGAGCTCTCATCGGCGGTCGGGGAGTTGGCCGGAACTCCCTCGTTCTGCACACCTGCATCCAGCATAAGTTGATCGCCCTCGTTGTTGCATCCGTATTATAGATAGAATCTGATATTATCTATAATTCTTCCTCGGCAGCGGAGACGCAACCAA
Source organism: Ensifer sp. LC384 (assembly GCF_001695865.1). Taxonomy (NCBI): domain Bacteria; kingdom Pseudomonadati; phylum Pseudomonadota; class Alphaproteobacteria; order Hyphomicrobiales; family Rhizobiaceae; genus Ensifer; species Ensifer sp. LC384. The sequence goes on along the minus strand of NZ_MBST01000008.1, from coordinate 81,665 downwards.
CTGAAGGGCGAGGCAGCAGATGACTTCAACCATAGAAGGTATTGGAAGGGGCTGACTGACTGTCGCGGCTGTCCAACCGGAACCCCAAAACGCTTTAAAAAACAGCGTTCCGAGCGCCGTCCGTCAGCCGACGATAGCAAAGGCATTCCGCGTGGAACCGGAGGCGTTTTTGACCGGTTTCTGCCCGATCCACTGGACATGGCGCTCCAGGACTGCGGCCGCATTTTCGATCTTGCCCTGCCGAAGGAAGGCGAGAATTGCTCGGTGGTCATGGTCCGTCCGCACCTCCCATTCCGACCGCCAGGTCGAAAACAGGAAGCGGGCGCTGACAGCATGCAAATCGTCGATCGCGGCAAGCAGACGTGGCATACCGCACGGCGTCAGTAGCAGCCGGTGAAAGCGCCGGTTCGCCTCCTCCCAGGAGCGCACATCGCGGGAATTGTCCGCGGCGACCGTCGCCTCTTCAGCCAGATCGAGGATCGCCGGCGTCAGGTGCGGGGCCGCATGACGCAGCGCCAGAACTTCGAGCGCGGCGCGCATTTGTGCGACCTCGCGAAGCTCCTTGAGATCGAATGAAGCGACGCGCACGCCACGACGCGGTTCGCTAATGGCGAGACCCTGCGCCTCCAGCCTGCGGAAGGCCTCGCGCACGGGCACGTGGCTCGCCCCAAATTCCTCGGCGATATGGTCCTGCCGGAGTTTCGTGCCTGGTTCCAATTGGCCCGTCACGATCCGGTCAGCAAGGATGCGGCTGATGCGGCTGGCAACTGTATCGTCATTGATTGCGGTCATTTTTTATAGATAATTTGCGGCAGCCTTGTTGTCGAGCCAGCTCAAGGAATGTGAGATGGAGGAAAAACAAATGCCCGAGGACGCCGGACCGCGAAAAGTGAACGCCGAATATGCGATTGAGTACCTCCAGGAGCAACCGGAAGCCGGGCTTTGCTGCGAGGATCGGCGCTGGTGGATTACGCCGAACGCAAACGAAACCGATCAGATGGTCCTTAATCTTGATGCGGCTGAGGCTGAGCGGCTCAAGGATGATCCACGCCTGCGACTCGTCTCCGGAATCGCTCATGCGGGCCGGTCGCTCTGGGTCGTTCGAAGAATGACTTAGCTGTGCGCCATGCTCCAACGTCTCTGAGCGCCAGGCTGTGGGTGCATCCACGGCCTGAGCGTTGTTCCTTGCGGCGGCGTTTTCAACCATCATTCTGCTCCAACACTTGACAGAGTGCGGCTATCGTCGTTCAACTCGTTCATTCACCAGGGGAGTCCCGACAAGGGGCTGAGATATTGCTGGGCGGATCGGCTCTTTCGACCGCAGCGCAATGACCCGTTGAACCTGATCCAGTTCATGCTGGCGTAGGGACGGTGGGAACGACGGCAGTCGCGACAGCTCCTTTTTTGCGATCGCGTGGACGGGTCTCTATCTTTCCAGCTCCAGGATCTGGGTCTCCAAATGTCAACGTTGGAGCCAGCCAATGGTTTTTTCAGATGCCGTAGACGAGCCAAACTTCGGGCATAGGCAGCTACACTCACGGACGTTAGCGCGCCGGCGCACGGGTGAATGGTGCTGCAGCGCCGGCCAGGCAACGGCTCGAACGGCTGCCAAATGAGGCCGGTGCTGATCAAGGGAGCGGGTGTCGTCGGTCTTGTCACTGCCTACGAGCTGGCACGACGCGGCATTGATGTCGACGTTGTCGAACAGGCCCAACACATTGGCGCCGGGGCATCCTGGTTTGCCGGCGGCATGCTGGCGCCCTGGTGTGAGCGCGAGAGTGCCGACGAGAGGGTCGAACGCGTCGGTGCGACAGCCATCGAGTGGTGGAAGGCGGCGCTGCCCGGCAAAGTCGCGCAAGAGGGCACACTCGTCGTCGCCGCCGCGCGTGACACCCGCGAACTCGATCGCTTCGCGACGCGAACCACCGGGCACAGATGGCTGGATGCAGAAGAGATAGCCGAGCTGGAACCGGATCTCGCCGGTCGTTTCGCGCGTGCGCTCTACTTCCCCAGGGAAGCCCATCTCGATCCGAGAGAAGCGCTGTCGTCACTCCGTGACACATTGATGGCCATGGGCGTGCGTTTTCACTTCGGCCAGACGACCGATGCCACCGTCAGCCACCGTTTCGATTGGCGTATCGATTGCACCGGCCGTGCCAGGCTCCCGGATGATGCCGCCCTGCGGGGCGTGCGCGGCGAGATGCTCTATCTGCGCACCGGCGACATTCAACTGTCGCGCCCAGTGCGCTTCCTGCATCCACGACACCCCCTCTACGTCGTTCCACGCCGCCAGGGTCTCTTCATGGTCGGGGCAACAATGATCGAGAGCGAAACGTGCGGCCCTATTGCTGCACGCTCGCTGATGGAACTCTTGAACGCCGCCTACGCCCTGCACCCAGCCTTCGGCGAGGCGGAGATCACCGAGACCGGGACTGGTGTTCGCCCTGCCTATCCCGACAACCTGCCGAGGATCACCCGAAGCGGCTCGACCTTTTGCGTGAACGGTCTGTATCGACATGGGTTCCTGCTCTCGCCAGCCCTTGCGCACGACGTTGCCGAATGTCTGCTCAACCCGAACCACCAATCGGAGTTCCATGATGAATCTTAACGTCAATGGCGACGAGCACGAGATCGCCTGCTCGACGCTCGCCGAACTGATGGCGGCACTCGACTATGAAGGAAGCTGGCTGGCGACTGCGGTCAACGGCGAACTCGTTCACGCGGCCGACCGCGATGGCTGGCGTCTGCGCGACCATGACCGCATCGAAATCCTCTCACCGATGAAAGGTGGCTGAACATGCTGCAAGTCTACGACACGGAAATCACCTCCCGACTGCTCCTGGGCACAGCAGGCTATCCATCGCCAGCCGTGCTTTCGGACGCCGTGCGGGCTTCACAGACACAAATCATCACCGTCTCCTTGAGACGCGAAACGGCCGGCGGCAAAGCGGGCGGTGCGTTTTTCGACCTGATCCGCGAGCTCGGGACGAAAATACTGCCGAACACGGCCGGCTGCCACACCACCAAGGAGGCGGTCCTCACCGCCAAGATGGCGCGCGAGGTGTTCAGGACGAACTGGATCAAGCTCGAAGTGATCGGCAATCACGACACGCTGCAGCCGGACGTGTTCGCGCTGGTCGAAGCCGCACGGATCCTTTCGAACGAGGGCTTCGAGGTCTTTCCCTATACGACCGACGATCTTGTCGTCGCCGAGCGCCTGCTGGAAGCTGGCTGCCGCGTGTTGATGCCCTGGTGTGCGCCGATCGGCAGTGCCATGGGACCGCAAAATCTGCCCGCCTTGCGGTCGATGCGCGCGCATTTCCCTGATGTGCCGCTGATTGTCGATGCCGGCATCGGCCGCCCTTCGCATGCGACGACGGTGATGGAGCTCGGTTTCGATGCCGTGCTCCTGAATACCGCGGTGGCTGGTGCGGGAAATCCGGCCCTGATGGCATCGGGTTTTGCCAAGGCGATCGAGGCCGGTCGCCAGGCTTTTGAAGCCGGCATGCTCGAACCGCGCGACATGGCGGTCCCCTCCACCCCGGTGATCGGAAAGGCGGTCTTCTCATGAGGCTCGACCCCTTCTACCTCATTGTCGACAGCGCTGGGTGGATCGAACGCCTCGTTCCAATCGGGGTCAGGCTGGTCCAACTTCGCATCAAGGAGAGACCTGATAGCGAGGTTCGTAGCGACATCCGCATCGCCAGGACCATATGCGACAGGCACGGTTGCCAACTTGTCGTCAACGACCATTGGCGCCTAGCAATCGACGAGGGCTGCGATTTCGTTCATCTCGGTCAGGAAGATCTGGCGCAAGCCGATGTGGCCGCGATCCGTGGGGCCGGACTGAAGCTCGGCATCAGCACGCATGACGAGGCCGAACTCGACATGGCGCTCACAGTCAGACCCGACTATGTCGCGCTGGGGCCGGTCTATCCGACCGTTCTCAAAGAGATGAAGTGGAGGCCGCAGGGCCTTGCCCGCCTCGCCACATGGAAAGAGAAAATCGGATCGACCCCGCTGGTTGCGATCGGTGGACTGAACATTGAACGCATTGATGGCGTCCTCACCCATGGCGCGGATTGCGCCGCGGTCGTGACCGATATCACACGTAGCCAGGATCCCGAGGGCCGAACAAGACAATGGATCGCAGCAACCTCAAGATGGCGCATGGCGCCCTCGACCGACAGGGTCTTAGGAAAGCCAGGCCGGCCTTCTCCTTGTCCGAAGTAGGGTGCCCAGGAAGGTCCTGGGGCCCTGCTCAGGATGTGGTCGACAGGCAGCTCCCCAACGTCGGAAGCGATCTGCGGGGCTAACGCGGTGCTTCCATAGTTCGGCGCAGGTCGTTTTGCCCAGGGTTTCCAACCGGGATTGGCGAAGGAGGCCGAGGTATGGCCGCCATTAGCAACGAGCGCACCAGGCGACGGCAGCGAAGCTGCCAGCGCCCGTTCGGGTGCGGCTTGACCGGTTAAAAAGGGTCGCCTGCCAAGAGGTTCATCTTGAGCAGCAGCCTGAAGGAGGCAACCGGCACCGACCACCCCCGGCAAGCCGCTCCACTTGCTAGAGGGCGCGCACCCGAAGCGACCTACCACTCCCCGCCCTCTGTTCCTTGCCATTAATGGCTGAGACATGCATTAAAGTCTGAGACGCAAAGCAGCCGCCAAGGACCGCTGTGCGGCGCAAGCAGACATTGCAAGATGCGCAGCAGGCGGCATGCTCCGGTTGCCTCTCCGTCAGGCAGGCCCACACACTTCAGGAGAAATCATGTTTGACCACGTCAAATTCGGAGTCAGCGACTATGCAGCGAGCAAAGCGTTCTTCCTCAAGGCACTCGAACCGCTCGGCGTAGCCGTTGTCGCGGAGGGGCCGCCGACGTACGGTGTCGAGCTTAGCCCAAAGGGTAAGGCTTCATTGTGCCTTTACCAGACCGAGGAGAAGCCAGCGCATCTTCACTTGGCGTTCACGGCCGAGAATCGCCAGCAAGTCGAAGCTTTCTATCGCGCGGCTCTGGAGGCGGGTGCTAAAGACAATGGCGCTCCTGGTCTGCGCCCGCACTACCACGCAAACTACTATGCAGCTTTCGTCATTGGTCCGGACGGGCACAACATCGAAGTGGTTTGCCACGAATCCGGGGCCTAACCGTTCCATCGAGGGGGCGAGCGGTGCCCGGGGACCCGAAAAGGGAGATATCTCACCAACCTCACAACTGCGACAGCCGCGATCACCGCCGCGATGAACATCAGCTGTCCGATTTCCATACCGACCTTGAAGAAAAGCAAGGCGAACGGGATGTCACTTTCTGGAAGCTCGAGATCCGCCAAAGCACCAGACCAGACCAATGCGCCATTGCGCGAATGCGACGAATGTGAGTGGCGAGAGCACAGCGGACGCGATGCGGTGTAACGACGAGATTTCGGATGGCGGAGAATATCGTTCTGAAACGTTGCCATCCGCCGGCCGATCGGAAACCCTGCATCTGGTGCTCTCGTTTTCGCCGTCGCAGGTGGGAATTCTCTGCTCGATTGTTCAAGCCCTTGTGGGACCGGTGCTCGACCGTTGGCATGAGGTGACGTTTGGCCGCACTGTAGGAGCGGAGTTTGTCGGTGATGATCCGCTTGGGCGGCAGGCCCTGTTTCTTCAGCAACCTGCTAGCCGTAAAGGTAGTCCGGCAGCCAGAGCGTGATGCCGGGCCACAGATACATGATGAGCATGCAGAGGATGACGATCAGCATGTAGGGCATCATGCCGGCGAATATCTGGTTGAGCGTCACGTTCGGTGGCGAGACGCCTTTGAGATAATAGGCCGACATTGCCACCGGCGGCGAAAGGAACGCCGCCTGCAGATTGACGAAGACGAGCACGCCCCAGAGTATCGGATCGATATCGAAGTGCCTTAGCATTGGCAGGAAGATCGGCACGAAGATGATGATGATCTCGGTCCATTCCAGCGGCCAACCGAGAATGAAGATGATCGCCTGCGACAGGATCATGAACTGCAGGGGCGTAAGATTAAGCGCCAGCACCCACTGCTCGATCAACGCCTGGCCGCCGAGAAGCGCGAAAACGCCGGAGAAGAGCGCCGAGCCGACGAAGAGCCAGCACACCATTGCCGTCGTCTTCGCGGTCAGGAACACCGCTTCCTTGGTGCGCTTCCAGTTGAGTGTTCGCGCCTGGAAGGCCAGCAGGAAAGCGCCGGCCGCACCGACCGCGGCGGATTCGGTTGCCGTCGTGATCCCGAACAGGATGACGGCGAGTACGACGACGGTAAGAATGCCGAGCGGCATCACGGAAGAGATCAGAAGCTTCACGACCTGAAGCCGATCGGCGCTCATGTTGCGGTAGTAGCGGGCGAGCACCGCCGCAGCAATCACGGCAATGACGGCGAACGAGACGTAGAAACCGGTCGCAGGCCCGTTTACCGCCGCTGGTCCAGCATCGGCCGCTGAGGCGCCGAGCTGCTCCAGTCCTTCCGGCGTTTCCATCTCCGCCGATGCCTGCGGGTGGATGACGACATACCACCACGCGAGAGCCAGGGTGACCGCCGTCAGCGAGAAAGGCACCAGCGCAGCGCAGGCATTCTTGACCAGCTTCCAATAGGTCAGCCGCCCCTCGCCCGTCTCGAGCGCCATCGCCCGCGACGGCGAGAACAGCGCGACAAGCAGCCCGGCTGGCATGTTGCGCGAATAGAGCGCCTCGAAGCTCCTCATCCAGTCGGGCACCGGAACTCTTGTCTGTTCCTCGGGCAAGGCGGGCGCGATTTTCGGATTGATCATCGCCCAGCCGAGAATGTAGGCGAGATAGAGGAGCGCGAGGAAAAAGCCGGGGAACATCGCGGCGGCATAGAGCTTGACGACCGACTGCCCCGCGACCGCCGCGTAGACGATGATCATCACCGATGGCGGGATCAGAATGCCCAGCGTGCCGCCGGCGGTGATGACGCCCGACGCGAGTTTCACGTCGTAGCCGGCGCGCAGCATCGGGTTCATCGCGATGACGCCCATCAGCACCACCACGGCACCAACGAGGCCGCTGGCAATACCCCAGAAGGTGCAGACGATCAGCGTCGCAACGGCAAGCGACGCCGGCAGCCGCCGGAAGGAAAGCTGGATGCTGTAGAACATCTTGTCGACCAGCGCACCGCGCTCCATCACGTAGCCCATCAGAACGAAAAGCGGGATGGAGATCAGCACGTCGTTGGTCATCGCCCCATAGGTGCGCTGAACCATCAGGTCGAAGACCCGATTGTCGATCCAGTGCTCGGCCGGATTGTAGAAAGCGTAAAAGCCGAAGAGCATGCCCAGCCCCATCAACGTGAACGCTGTCGGGAACCCCATCATGATGACGATCACGATGAGGATCAGCATCGTCAGTCCGAGGAACGGATCGCTCACGTCTCGATGTCTCCCCTCAGGCCTCGTTGCCGCGCCGCCCTGTCAATATCCTGGGCGCGCTCGATCGCAGCTTCGCGCGTCTCCGCGTCTATGTGCTCGCTGTGCGCAAGCTGCTCGGCGACGACGTCGATCTCCTCGACATCCTTGAGCCGGCTCGGCCATTCTCCAGTCCTGAGACAGACGATGCAGCGCGTGATCTCGGCGAGCCCCTGAAGCATCACGAGGGCACCTGCTATCGGAATGACCGTCTTGAAATAGTAGATCGGCGGTCCCTCCGCCGTCACGGTCGAATGCTCGCCGATCCGCCAGGATAGCGCCGCATAGTCGTAACCGGCATAGATCAGGGCAGCGACACCGGGCAGGAAGAAGAGGATATAGAGGGCCAGATCGAGCGTCGCCTGTATGCGAGGGCGGAGCGAGCTGTAGAGAAAGTCGCCGCGCACATGGGCATTTTGCGCCAGCGCATAGGCCCCGGCGAGCATGAACAGGGTGCCGTAGAACATGTTGCTGGCGTCATATATCCACGCCGTCGGCATGTTCATGATGTAGCGCTTGAACACTTCGATGCAGACGAGCGTCATCAGCCCGATGATCAACCACGCCGCGGCCTTGCCAACCCAGACGCTGATCGCATCGACCCTGATGAGAAACTGCTGAACGTCCACGGGTGCCTCCAGATAGCCTTAGCTTGGTCAGAAGCATCACCGTTGCCCGGTGATGGCGTCAGAAATCCTTCGCCGCCCCGTCCTTTCCGAAGTAGTGCTCGAAGGCCATTCGGCGGTTGACGACGGTGTCCTGTTCCCATCGCGTTACCCGCCCCGCAAAGGCTATTTGGGACTGGATGACTTCCTTGAACAGCGGGTTTTCCGCCGCCTTCTTCTTCACGACCTCGTCGTAGGCCTCCAGTTGCGTCTTGAGGATCGCTTCCGGCGTCCTGTAGAACCTGACCTTGTCGGTGGTCTGCATTTCCACATAGTCTTTTGAATAGCGGTCCATCGCTTTCCAGTGCATGTCCTGCGAAGCCGCCTCGGCCGCATTGGTGATGATTGCCCTCATCTGCTCCGGCAGCCCATCAAACTTCGCCTTGTTGAACAGGATCTCGAACTGCTCGGCATTCTGGTGATAGCTTTGCAGCATGCAAATCTTGGAGACATCAGGGAAACCGAGGACCCGGTCGGACGACGCGTTGTTGAACTCAGCCGCGTCAACCAGGCCACGGTCCAACGCCGAGACGATTTCGCCACCCGGCAGCGCGGTAACCGCGGCACCGAGCGCGGTGAAGACATCGATCGAGATGCCGACGGTGCGGAATTTCAATCCCTGGAGATCCTCGGCCTTGGCTATGGGTTTCTTGAACCAGCCAAGCGGCTGTGTCGGCATCGGCCCGTAAAGGAACGACACGACACTGGCGCCGATAGAGTCATAGAGCTTCGCCAGCAGCTCCTTGCCGCCGCCGTATTTGTGCCAGGCGAGCAGCATGTTCGCGTCCATCGCGAAGCCGGGACCAGAGCCCCACAGCGCTAGCGCCGTCTGTTTTCCATAGTGGTAAACGACCACGCCGTGCCCCCCGTCGAGCGTCCCCTGCGACACCGCGTCGAGCAGGCCGAAGGCGGGCACGACTGCGCCCGCCGGCAGCACCTCGATTTTCAGGTCGCCGCCGGTCATGTCGTTGACCTTCTTGGCGAAATCGAGCGCGAATTCGTGAAATATGTCCTTGGAGGGCCATGTGCTCTGCCAACGCATGTTGACAGGCCCCTGGGCTTTGATGACGCTTGGTGACGCGATCATCGCTGCACCGGCCAAGGCGGCACCGCTTAAGAATTTGCGGCGCGACGTGCTTCCCCTGATCTGCGATTTGCGTTTCATCTCTTCCTCCCGAAAGCATGGGCCTCCCCGCCTTGCGAGCGGGAGGAGAAAAGGACAATGCGATTTTCTGCTCGTATTCCGCTCGTAATCTAGTGTTGTAGCTCCAAATTATACTCCTCGATGAGCTCCAACTCCAACACCGTGTGGACGCACTCATTCCGGCACGACCAGTTCCAGAAGCGGCCGTCCGGCCTCGTTAGAACGACCCAGCGGCAACCTGGTGAAAGCTGGTTAGACCCCTTGCGAATTGGGCGTGTCGCCGAAGGCTCCGGCGCTCTCAAGGGCGATCCGGGACGATGTTTGGCCGAGATGGCAGAACCAGCGATAGGCAAGGTTGAGGTGGACTTCCTCGCAAAGTCGCCGTTCTGACCGGATGCCCATGCAATAGCCGCGCCCATTGACTGCGGGAACAATACTGCGCTTTAACGGTTATATTAGTGCACGCGCAAAAGCGATCCAGATGATGATCCGTCGGGATCGTGTGCAAGGATGGCCTCCGCCAAGGAGGTCATCCTTTTCGTTGCGCGTCCTGACGACGCTCGAAGGAGCCCTCCATGAGCACGATTGATCCCACGCTCACCTGAAAATGGAACTTCTGCGGAAAACCCAGCCGGTAGTAGGACCTTGGTCCGACATGGACCGGCAAAGGTCGTAGGTGCGTTGTCGAATCTCACGCCCCATGCATACTCGGGCTGGCAAAGCGCCTACGGAACAACGGCCCGCCCCGCCGCCGTAAGCGCGAGTGGTCCCAGAGCGAAGCCCCCCAGGCCCCATACCGCACCGCTCTGGGACCCGCCTACCGTTGCAACTGACCTCTTTCCATACGCTGGAGGCCGTTTCTTTTCAGACCTTCCCTATGATGACGAACACGATCCGCCGGATCGCTTCGGCAAAACTCACCTCGAGCGCCATGGCGGGAATGCCTGCGACCCCGAGCGCGCCGATACCCATCCGTTTCCATCGTTTCACGTCATCGGCGACCGGCTTCATCTCCGCCACGTCAGCAACAATTGTGGCCGTGGACGTTTCGAAATGACCGACGCGACCGACAAGCTCATCCATATGGCGATGCACTGCAACGCGACTTTCGGCCGCCTTGTCTTTCGCTCGGTCAGCGCGCCCTCCGCTTCGGCGCATTCAGTCTTGCAGTGCCCGCATCCTCGCCGCCTGTTCGCCAAGCTGGCGATGGACAGCCGCCTCTGTCTCTGTGGACGCCATGCCGCCCTGCCCCATGCCTCGCGCCTTCCGTGTCCGTCAGGACGCCGCTACAGCGCCGCGCGTCTATTTAGACGCGCAAAGGTCGCTGTAACACTTTGAGTTGCTGCATAATTTTGTCCTTCACTCGATTCCGATTTAAGGAATTATGCAGTAGCCAATGGCCCAGATGCCAGCGACGTCCCGATAGGCCTTCGTCCTCGGGGCCTTCCCACCGCCTGACGAACGCCAGGCCCGCCGCGTTGATGCGTCGGTTCATGTTCATGTTGCTACTTTCATTTTGGTGGAGGACAATCTTCCCAGCCGACAGATTGGGGAGCGGGTGATGGATTTCGAAAAGGTGGGGCGAAGCCGAATGATGATGCGGCTGCCACGACACCGGAAACAGATTTCCGATGCCCACTTCCTTGCGATCAACGACTTGCTGAAGGCCTACGGCCGTGCCGCTATGAAGCGCGACGAGTTACGCGAGCAACTGATGCCAGTCCCCAAGACCATGCAAGAGTATGAAGATCTCTGCCAGAAACTGGAGGACGACATTATCAAGATGCTGGCTAGTGTGAGCCCGCGAATGGTTCGCTGACATCCACTTTATTCCCAGTAGATTCTCAGTAGCGAAAAGGTGCGGCCAGTTTGCAACCTTCACTTAACGAGTGAACGGCATGCTCTCGTTGGTTGCCGTCGCCTCCCTGACCCCGCCGGCAACTCGGAACCGCAATCCAACTCTCCGGATTGCGGTTTTTCCCGTGACGGAGCAGCAGATGGGCTATGATTGGAATGGCGCCCGCTGGCGCCGGATGACGGCGGCGAGATTTGGGACCGCCGTGGCTTTGGCGAGTCTACTGGTCGCGGTCGCGACCCAGGTGGTGACCAGGGCGCTGTAGAGATCGCGCGGATGATGTCGCTGGTTGAGCCGCTCGTCACATGCAGGGCGACATCGGAAAACTTCCGGCCGATGCGGGAAGGAAACGCCGGCAATACGCCGGTCGTTGCCGGATAGACGGTGCCGATCTTGATCGTGCGAGCCGCCTTGCCGGCGACCGAGCGCGCCACCTGGCCGACAGCGCAGGCTTCGGGAACGGTCAAGCCACCAAGCTTGCAATCCGCCCTGCGGATCCGAGCGCGAGCGTCCACCCGAGCATGCCGTGTCCCGCGTTGATGTAGACGCCGTGGATTTTCTGTGACTTGACGATGAGGGGCCGGGAGGATGGTGTCATCGGGCGCTCGCCCGACCAGCGCCACTCCCACTCCGCCTGCCCGAAGCAGCCGGGTAGTACGGCATTGGCCGCCCCCCGCAGGATGGCGAAACGGTCGGAGGTGAAGCCGGAGCCGGCCTTCTCGATGTCGGCGAGGCCCGCGACGCGGAACCGTTCGCCGATCGCCGCAAAGGCGAGTTTGCGCTTCACATCCGTCAGGCTGACGCGGGGAGCTCCCTCCCGCCACGGCACGGTCAGGGAATAGCCGGCGACAGGCTGAATCCCCCGCGCTTCCGGGAGGGCGGCGGCAAGGGTGCGGATCAACGGTCCGGCCGTGACGACGGCGGCGTCGACCGGCAGCGGATCACAATCTGCAAACCGGACGGCCAAGAGCCGCCCCCCGCGCTGCTCGAATCCAGCAACCCTTCTGCCGAAGCATGGCGAAACGCCATACTTTTTGACCATGGCGGCCGTCAGTTGACGGCAGAACGCCGCCGCATCACCGAGCGCATCATCGGGCGTATAGACGGCACCCGCGATCTCGCCTTGATAGGCTTTCAGGGCCGGCTCCACTGCCTCGGCTTCCGATCGCGACAGCATGCGCTGGTCGAGACCGAGCCGCTTTTTGCGTTCGACGATCGGCCGCGCCGCAGAAAGGCTCGCCGTGTCCGGATAGAGATGCAGCTTGCCGGCAACGCGGTAGTCGAAGGCGATATCCACCTCCGCCAGAAGCAACGCCATTTCCCTTCGGGATTCATCGGCGAGTTTCAGAATATCCTTCGTATTGCTCCACCATCGCCATGACGGCGTGTTGGCGAGAAACCGCAGGCCCCATAGCAGGAAGTCCGGATCGAGCCGCAGGCGGACGCGAAACGCGGGATCGCGGTTGGTCAGGATGCCCGGCAGATGTTTCAGCAAGGCGGGCGAGGCCATGGCATCGCCGTAGGCCCAGGAGAGTTGCGCCGCATTGCCGGCGCTCGCGCCCTTTCCCGGCTCTGGTTCCGCATCGATCAGCGTGACGCGATGTCCGGCCCGCGCCAGAAAATAGGCCGACGCGACGCCGACGACCCCTGCCCCGATAATGCCGATATGCATTGCCTCAGCCCTCCGCATCGCCGATGAGCGCCGTCAACTCGATCTCCACCGGCACGCCCCGCGGTAGCGAACCGACGCCGACGGCGATACGCGCATGCGGCCAGCACCGGGGAAAGATCTCACGCAGCAATTCCGACGCGCCATCGACCACCGCACCGTGCTGTGTGAAGTCCGCGGTTGCGGCCACGTAGCCCGCAAGTCGAACGAAGCCCGCTACCCGATCCAGCCCGCCGGCGATGCGCTCCAGTTGCGCGAGCGCGTTGAGTAGAGCCCACCGGGCGCATTCGCGGCCTTCCTCGAGAGACACCCTGCCCCCCAGATGACCCGTCATGAGCGCAGTCTTGTCTTTCAAGGGCACCTGCCCGGAGACCGTCACGGTATTGCCGGTCCTAATTGCACCGACGAAGGCACCGGGCGGCGCGGAAGCATCCGGCAAGGCAAGTCCCAGCGCCGCAAGGCGGGCGCGCACCGAACAAGGCCCGTCCGGTTGATCCCTTCGCGATGCGCCGTCGGCGCTCCGTTCCACGAAGATGCGGAAGATCGCCCGGTCGAAATCGCTCAGGCGATATTCCGGGTGCCATTGAATGCCGAGGCAGAAACCGGGCGTATCCCCCTCGAATGCCTCGATGACCCCATCCGGGGCGCGGGCGACGACGCGAAAGCGACCGGTGCCCGTCAGGGCATGACGGTGCATGACGATCGGCAGCGCCTTGGGGTTCTGCGGCACCTGATAGAAGGCGTAGAGATGATCGCCATGGAAACTCTGCCCCTCGGCGCTCGGCTTGTTGTTATCGTAGGTGCCGGGGGTGTTCATCACCGTTCCGCCGACCGCGAAACTGCCCTGGTCCTGGATAACCAGAGGCTCTGGTTTCCCCTTTTGATCGGCTACGGCGCCTGTAGCGGCAAACATCGCCGTTGCAACTAACAATGACGTAGCGGACCGATTCCGTGGGCTCAAGGCATCCATCCCTTCTCAACTTTTTCGACTGTTGAGAGGATAGATCCAGTTGCATCCTATGATTAGGCATCAAAATCGGCATGGGTCTTTAAGTGCACCTAAATAATTGATCGCGACAGAGGTGAAGTTCTCCGCTCGTCACGCGCCCTTCGAGTATCACGCTCGACGAAGAGCCTCCAGTGCGGCCCGATGAAGTTTTTCGTTCGCCGCCATCAGCACGGTGTCGTATCGCGGAACATTCGCGAGCGGTCGTCCGTTCCAATCGGTCACGATGCCTCCCGCCGCCTGTATGATGGGCATCTGCGGGAGGATGTCGTAGTCGAAAACGTTGCTTTCGACGAGGAGATCGATGCCGCCCAGCGCGAGGAGGCCGGCGGCGTAGCAGTCGTGCGAGAACCGGGTGAAGCAGACCTTTGCAGCCAGAGGGGAGAACCGGTCATGGCGAGTAGGGTCGAACTGTTCGAGCGCCGATGTGTAGAGGATCGCTTCGCCGAGCACGGTCTTGCCGCTGGTGCGGATCGGCACGTCGTTGAGGGTCGCGACGGCGCCTGTGCCGAGCCAGCGTTCGCCCGTGATCGGCTGATTGATCAGGCCGAGCACCGGTTCGCCGTGGTGGAGGAGCGCGATCTGCGTGCCGAAGGCAAATGAGCCGGAGACGAACGATTTCGTGCCGTCAATGGGATCGAGCACCCAGATCCAGTCGGCATCCGTCCGGCAGACGCCGAACTCCTCGCCCCTGATGCCGTGATCGGGGAAGTGGGCCTCGATCATTTGCCGCATCGCTGCTTCCGCATCGCGGTCGGCGATCGTGACCGGACTGGCGTCGGCCTTGGCGTCGATGGCAAGGCGCTGGCGGAAATACGGACGGATCACATCGGCAGCGGCATCCGCCATGGCGTGGGCGAGCGCGAGAAAGGCCGGCGGGCAGGTTTGTGCAGGCGTCATGCTTGGTTCCTTTCGGCTTCGGTCGCAATCTCGCGCAACATGGTTCTGACGGTCTCGACCTGCCTTTGGGCGGCGGCGGCCTCCTGCCGCAGCCGCGCTGTCAGGTTGCCGGGCCCGATATCGGTGAAGCTCGCCGGGCGGGCGGGAATGAACGGGTCCGGCCCATCCGAAGGCAACCGCAGGGCGGGCGCGAAATACCCTTCTTCCTCTTCCAGCCCGAAGGCCAGAACCTGCGGCCGGTCTTCGCCCAAGAGCAGCAATTCCACGAACATCGCCGCCATCGGCAGATGCCCTTCGCCGGACAGGCAGGCAAGATGGGCCCAGCCGCCGCGATCCGGCTGGACGAGGCAATCCTTTACGTGCACCTCGGTAATATGCGGCGCCTGCGCCGCCAGCGCCGGCAGCGGCAATTCGTAGGCGTTGATCATGTTGCCGAAATCGAACAGCAGGCCGAGGCGCGGATTGGCGACGGTTTGCAGGATGTGAATCAGTTCTTCCGATTTCAGATCCTCGTGCTGTTCCAGCGTGTAGCGCAGCCGACCCTCGGGATCGAGGGCCTCAAGGCGGCGCAGGTCCGCGATGGTTCGGTCGATGATCTGGGAAACATGTCCCTCGTAGCGCGGATAGCAGCGAAGCGAGGTTGCGCCGGTGGCAAGCGCGATGCGCACGGCGTCCGAAACCCCGGTGGCTTCCGTCGTGCTGGTCTCGACGTGCAGCTCCAGCCCCAGTTGTCCCGCCGCCTCACCGAAGGCGCGCAGGGCGTCGTCGGACATCCGGGCGAGGCTGGCCTGTTCGCCGTCCTCCACATGGATCTTGACGCCGGAGAGTTGCTGCGCCTCGGCGAATTCGGCGAGATGCAACGGCGTCATGCCGCCGAAACGCATGTTGAGATGAAAGGCATAGGCATGGGCAAACAGTGGCGCGCTCCGCGCCCGCGTGGCAAGCCGGGCGCGGCTTGTCGCGGGAAGGGCTGTTATTTTTGCCCGCCAGTCCATTTGGGGCATGGCATTCCATGGCATATCCGTCACGATGCCGGCTCCTCCGCAAGCGATCGAGGTGGTTGAAGGTTTTTCGTCAGGCGGCCAGAACCAGTAGGTCACGGTCCGACACGCTGACCTCGACCGGCGTGCCGACCGCGGGCGGCGGCCTGTTGGGCTGGTTGAAGGTATCGAGCGAAACGAGCTGGCCGGCGACCGTCACGCGGATGCGGATCACCGAGCCTAAGAAGTGCACCTCGGCGATATGGCCGGCGAGCACGACATTGCCGTGCTCCCTGCGTCCCAACGCCACCGTTTCCGGCCGCAGCGCCAGGCTGATGCGGTCGCCCACCCGGCCGGGCAGCGTCCGGTTCAGCGCCACCGGCACGTCGCCGAGCCGGATGTGGCCGGCGGCGGCATCCATGAGGTCAGCGTCAAGAAGGTTCAGCGTGCCAACGAACTGTGCCACGAAGCGCGTTGCCGGCCGGTTGTAGATCTCGAACGGCGTGCCGACCTGATCGGCCACCCCCTGATGCATGACCACCACGCGATCCGACATCGACAGCGCCTCCTCCTGATCGTGCGTCACGAAGATGGTGGTGATGCCGAGATCGCGCTGGATGCGGCGGATCTCCTCGCGCAGGCTGATCCGGATTTTTGCGTCGAGCGCCGAGAGCGGCTCGTCGAGCAGCAGCACCTGCGGGCGCACCGCAAGCGCACGGGCCAGCGCCACGCGCTGCTGCTGGCCGCCGGAAAGCTGGAAGGGATAACGACTACCGAGTTGCGGCAGGCCGATCAGCTCCAGCATCTCGGCGACGCGTTTGCCGGTCTCGGCCTTGCCCTCGCCCGCCACCCGCAGGCCGAAGCCGATATTCTGCTCGACCGTCAGGTTGGGAAAGAGCGCATAGGCTTGGAACACCATGCCGATCTTGCGCCGGTTTGCGGGTGCGGCGGTAACGTCCTGTCCGTCGATGCGGATCGCGCCTGACGTCGGCGTCTCGAAGCCCGCCACCATGCGCAGCACCGTCGTCTTGCCGCAGCCCGAGGGACCGAGGAAGGAGACGAACTCGCCCTTTTCGATGCCGAGATTGAAATCCTTGACGACGCGCATCGCGCCGAAGGACTTTTCCAGATGATGGATGTCGAGAAAGGCCATGGTCAGCGCCTCACGGTGGAGAATTTGGAAAAGCGGGTGAAAAGCTGGATCAGCCCCATGCAGGCCCAGGTGATGGCGAAAGCGACGACGGCGAGCGCCGAGGGCTCGTAGGCCCGGTTGCCGCCCATCCAGACCATGTAGGGACCGAAGGAATTGACGTTCAGCAGCGCGGCGAAGACATATTCGCCGATGACGATCGCGAAGGTCAGGAACGCGCCGGAGAGCACCGAGACGAAGACGTTCGGCAGGATGACAACGGCGAGGATGCGCGCCCAGCCGGCCCCGAGCGACTGTGCCGCCTCGGTGAGGCTGGCGATGTCGATGGTGCGCAGGCCCGTATCCACCGAACGGTACATGTAGGGCAGCGAAAGCGTTGCATAGCCGAACAGGAGCAGGATGTTCGTGCCCCACCAGCTTCCGGTCAGCGGCAGCACCGAGGAGGTGTTGTAGATGCGGATATAGCCAAAGACGATGACGATCGGCGGGATGACCAGCGGCAGCAGTGTGATGAATTCCACGATAGGGCGCAGGCCGGGAAAGCGCAGCCGCACGAAATAGGCCGTCGGCACGACGATCAGGATGCCGAGCACGATGGTGAGCAGCGCCAGCCCAACCGAATAGCCGAAGGTCTGCTGGAACTGCGCGTCGGTCAGCACGATGCGGTAGGCCTCGAAACTGTAGCCGTCGCGCTGCATGCGCAGCGAGAAATCGACCATGCCGGCGAGCGGCAGCAGGAAATAGAGCCCGCCGAGCACAACGGCGAGCCAGGACCAGAGGCGTTTTCCTGTCATTTGACCCACCGTTCTGCGCGCATGCGCAGGAGGATGTAGATGCCGTTGGCGATGGCGGTGAGCACGATCATCGCAAAGGCGATGGCGTAACCGAGATGCGGATCGTTGAGCACGTCGCCGCGGATTTGCGCGAAAAGCACGATGGGGGCGATGGAGAGCGAGGAGCCGGTGAGCGCGATGGCCGTAGCGACAGCGCCGAAGGCATTGGCGAACAAGAGCGCCAGCGTGCCGAGCAGCGATGGCCACAGCACCGGCAGCGCCACCATGCGCCAATATTGCAGGCCGCTCGCGCCGAGGCTTTCGGCCGCCTCGCGCCATTCGCGCCTGAGGCCATCGAGCGCCGGTGTGATGATCAGCACCATCAGCGGGATCTGGAAATAGAGATAGGTGAGCGCCAGGCCGAGAAACGAGACGATGTTGAAGCCGGAACCGTAGAGATTGATGCCGAACCAGTGGCGCAAAAGCATCGTCACGAAGCCGAGGCGGCCGAGCGTGGCGATGAAGGCGAAGGCGAGCGGCACGCCGGCGAAATTGGAGGCGACGCCGGAAAAGGTGAGGATGGCGTTGCGCAGCGGGCGCGGCAGGCCGCCGAGCGTGATGGCGGCGGCGATGAGGAAGCCGAAGAGACAGCCGAGCACCGCCGTCAGCAGGCTGAGTTCGATGGAGATCCAGAAGGCCGACCGGATGGAGGGCGAAAGAAGCTTGCCGAGGTTTTCCAGCGTCGCCTCACCCGCCGCATTGCGGAAGGCGCCAACGACGATGTTGAGCGTTGGCAGGATGAGGAACAGAAGGGCGAAGAGGAAGAAAGGGGCGACCCCGAACCAGCTGAGAACCTGCCGCGGCCGCAAGGCGGACGGCAGGGATGCGGCGCTTGTCGTCATCGGATTGTTCCCTGAAGGCGCTGCGGCCGGAGGCTCCGCCAAGGGGAGCCTCCGCACCGGATGCGCGGCTTACTTGACGTTGGCGCCGACCACCTTGTCCCAGCCTTCGACGATGGCAGTCTTGTTGGCGTCCAGCGCCTCGACGGTCGGGAAGATCGCCTTCTCATAGGCCTCAGTCGGCGGCAGCCTGTCGAGCAGCTCCTGCGGGAATTTCCCGGCCTTCAGCATCGCGTTGAAGCGTGCGGGATGGCAGTAGCCCTTCAGCCAGCCGGTCTGGCCCTCGTCGGAATAGAGATATTCCATCCAGAGCTTTGCGGCATTCGGATGCGGCGCATAGGCCGAGATCGCCTGCACATAGACGCCGGCCACCACGCCGCTTGCCGGCACGACGACCTCCATCGGCGGATTGCCGTTCAGCGCATCGCGCCAGGCAAGCAGGTTGTAGTCCCAGGCGGCGACGATCGGCGTCTGGCCCTGCGCGATGGTGCCGGCCTTGCCGAGCACGGGCACGAAATTGCCGGCCTTGTTCAGCTCCGCGAAGAGTTCCAGCCCCTTGGCGCCGGAGTCCGCGCCGGGCGTCGCACCGCGCGAAATGCCGGCCGACATCAGCGCCAGGATCGCCTGCGCCGAGGAGCGCGGATCGCCGGTGAGCGCAACGGCGCCGGAATATTCGGACTTGGAGAGATCCGACCAATCGGCCGGCGCGGTCTCCAGCAGGTCCTTGTTCACACCGAACGCCATGACGCCGTAATAGTCGCCGTACCAATAGCCTGCCGCGTCCTTGATGTTGTCAGGGATTTCGTTCCAGGTCGCCACCTTGTAGGGCTGGAGCAGGCCTTCCTTGGCTGCAGCCGGGGCG
Source organism: Ensifer sp. LC384 (assembly GCF_001695865.1). Classification (NCBI taxonomy): domain Bacteria; kingdom Pseudomonadati; phylum Pseudomonadota; class Alphaproteobacteria; order Hyphomicrobiales; family Rhizobiaceae; genus Ensifer; species Ensifer sp. LC384. The sequence continues at coordinate 62,335 of NZ_MBST01000008.1, read as the reverse complement.
AAGGCGAGGCCGAGATCTACGACGTCGGGGGCCTGCGAACCCGTATTGCCTTTGTTGGCCCGGATCGCCTCCAGCTCGTCGGCCGTGCCCGCGTCCGGGTTCAGCTCGTTGACCTCGATGCCCGGATACTCGGCCTTGAAGCCGGCGATGACCTCGCCGTAGTTGCACCAGTCATGCGGCAGCGCGATGACCGTCAGCATGCCTTCCTTCGTGGCGGCATCCACGAGATCCTGCGGCGACTCCGCGCTCGCGAGGCCCGGCAGGGCGACGACGAGGGCAAGCGTCGAGACGAACGCGCGGCTGGCCGCGCGGGATACGAAGCGGTTCATGGATACCTCCTGTTGGCCGTTCTCGACGGCGCGTGGGCGATGGCTGTTCTGGTCCTTGCATCCGGTCGTCGGCCTTGCCGCCCGGCCCGGTTCCCCTTGCACCTGTCTGCGTCCTTTGGGGCTGCATCGGTGCGTCTTCGTGTAAGGAGAGGATGTAACAATTGGACAACAATCAAACGTCCATTATTGTGTGTTCGACTGTACCAATTTTCGGAGGCACACCTTGGCCAAGCAGCTCGAAGGCCCGATCCTGCCCTTCCTTCGCCTCGACGCGGCGGTGGCCCTGCCGAAATTCCGCCAGGTGCAGGACCAGTTGCGCATGGCGATCCTGCGCGGGCACCTGCGCGCCGGCGCGCGCCTACCGGCAAGCCGCATCCTTGCGGAAGAGCTGGGCCTGTCGCGCCAGACGCTGGTGCGGGTCCTGGAGAACCTGAAGGCGGAAGGTTACCTGGAGGCGCGGCAGGGCGCGGGCACCTTCGTTTCCCAAGCCCTGCCCCGCCAGTTGCCGAAACCGCACTTCACGCTGGGCGAGAGCGATGCGTCGCCGCGCCTGTCGCGGATCGGCGCCCTATCGCGCGGCGTATCGGCCGAAATCGGTCAGATGGAACAAAAACCCTTCCTGCCCAACCAACCGGCGCTCGACCGCTTTCCCTTCGCCGTCTGGCGCAAATGCTGGAATGCGGTGACGCGCAGCGGCAGGGCCACCATGGGCTACGGCGATGTCGCGGGCGAACTGGTGCTGCGCCAGAGGATCGCCGAATATCTCGCCCTGCACCGGCGTGACTCCTGCGATCCGGAACAGATCGTCATCACGCCCGGCGGGCATGCCGCCTTCACGCTCGCCGCCCTGGCGCTCGCCGATCCCGGCGACGGCATCTGGTTCGAGGACCCTGGCCCCGTCACGACAAGCAACCTGTTCCGCACGCTCGGGCTGCATCTTTGCCCCGTGGATGTCGATTCCGACGGCATGGATGTCGCGGGCGCCATGGCGCGCCATCCCGACGCGCGGCTTGCCTTCGTCATGCCCTCGCGCCACCATCCGCTCGGGGTGACGCTCTCGCTGCCACGCCGGCTCGCCCTCCTCGAATGGGCGCGGGCGAACGATGCCTGGATCATCGAGGACGATTACGACAGCGAATTCCGCTACGACGGCGCGCCGCTGCCCTGCATGCGCTCCGTCGACAGCCATGACCGGATCATCTATGCGGGCAGCTTCAGCAAGGCGCTCTATCCGGGCATCCGCGTCGGCTATCTCGTGCTGCCGCCGCAGCTCGTCGGCGCCTTCCGCAATCTTTCGGGCCTGATCCATCGCAGCGTGCCGGTGGAAACCCAGCTCGCCCTTGCCGAATTCATCGGTGGCGGCCATTTCGCCAGCCATCTGCGGCGCATGCGCGGCCTCTATGCCGAACGCCGCGAGGCTTTCCAGGAGGCAGGCCGGACGGCGCTTGCCGGGCTTGCGCGCGTCGATTGCTCCGAAAGCGGGCTCAACGCGCTCGCCTGGCTGGAAGGCAGCCGCGGCGACCGGGCAGTGCATCGCGCCGTGCTCGACGCCGGGCTGCAATGTTATCCACTGTCCGACTATACGATCGCGACCCGCCGGCCGGGCGCGCTCATCCTCGGCTATGCCGGTGTGCCCGCCGAGCGGATGAAGCCCTATCTCGGCCGCCTTGCCGAAGCGCTTTCGCAGCCGTGAGGCCGCTCCGGCGTTTCCGGGCGAGGCCTTTCGCCGAAGCGCGACCTCAGCCGGCGGAAAAGCGTTTCGATGAAGAGAGCCCAGTCGTGGGGCTCCTCCGGATCATCGCGATCCCGGCGCGCGAGGACATATCCTATGCCCCGCAACATGCCCCTCCTCCTAGTGCCGCACCGCACGCATCGGCGTGCCGCTGCGCTGGGTGACGCCGACGCCGGGCGCGACGCCGACCTCGGCATTCGAGGCGGCAAGCAAGGGCTTGCCGCGCACGATGTCGGAGGCGCGCTCTGCCAGCATGATGGTCGGCGCATTGAGGTTGGCGTTCGGCTCGGCGGGGAAGACGGAACTGTCGATCACCCGCAGCCCGTCGAGACCGCGCACCTTGAGATCGCTGTCGACCACCGCCATGGCATCCTCGCCCATGCGGCAGGAGCCGCAGGGATGGTAGGTGCTTTCCATGGTTTCGCGCACCCAAGCGTCGATCTCGTCGTCACTGCGGACATTTTCGCCCGGCGCGATCTCCTCGCCGCGGAAGCGGTCGAAGGCCGGCTGGGCGACGATTTCGCGGGTCAGCCGCAGGCAGCGGCGGAAGCCTTCGCGATCCTCCTCGCGGTCGAGGTAGTTGAACAGGATATCGGGCTGCTCATGGGCTTCCGGCGACCGAAGCCTGACATGGCCGCGGCTCTTGGGTTTGTTCGGCCCGGTCAGCACCATGAAGCCATGGCCGTCGAGCGGCTTCTTGCCGTCGTAACGCATGGCTGCCGGCAGGAAATGGAACTGGATATCCGGCCATTGAAGCGAGGCGTCGGAACGGATGAAGCCGCCGCTTTCAAAGTGGTTGGAGACCGAAAGCCCCTTCTTGAATAGCAGCCATTCGGCGCCGATCAGGGCGCGGCTCAACAGTCCCATCTTGCCGTTGAGCGTGATCGGCTCCTTGCAGGCATATTGGATATAGACCTCGGAATGATCCTGCAGGTTCTCACCGACACCGGGCAGGTCGTGCAGAACGGGAACGCCCGCCTGACGCAGCACCGCCGCCGGGCCGATGCCGGAGCGTTGCAGAAGGTGCGGCGAGCCGATCGGGCCGGAGGAAATCAGCACCTCGCGGCTCGCCTTCGCCACGATGCGTTCGCCGCCCAGTTCATATTCGACGCCGACAGCGCGTTTTCCGTGCAGCAGCACGCGCCGCGTCATGGCATGGGTGATCACGGTGAGGTTCGGCCGGTTCATCGCCGGCTTGAGGTAGGCATTCGCCGTCGACCAGCGCACGCCGTCCTTCACGGTCATATGCATGGGTCCGAAACCTTCCTGCATATGGCCGTTCGGGTCGTCGGTGGCGATGTAGCCCGCCTCGCGGCCGGCATCGACGAAGGCGCGGTAGAGCGGGTTCTGCATCCTGTTGCCGGCATTGGTGGCAAGCGGGCCGGCACCGCCGCGATAGGCGTCGCCCCCCTCCTGCCAGCTTTCGGCGCGCTGGAAATAGGGCAGGCAATTGGCGTATCGCCAGCCGCGCGCCCCCAATTCCTCCCACTCGTCGAAATCTCGGGCGTGGCCGCGCATGTAGACGAGCCCGTTGATCGAGGAGGAGCCACCGATGACTTTTCCGCGCGGGCAATGGACCCGGCGGCCGTCGAGGCCGGGTTCCGGCAGCGTCATGTATTTCCAGTTGTACTTCGTGCCGTTCATCGGAATGGACAGCGCCGTCGGCATCTGGATGAAGATCGACTTGTCGCTGCCGCCGTATTCGAGGACCAGAACCTTGGTGGCCGGGTCTTCCGAAAGCCGGTTGGCGAGAACGCAGCCGGCCGATCCGGCGCCGATGATGATGTAGTCGTAGGTATCGGTCATGGCGGTGGTTCCGGAAGGTTACGGATAGAGGCCCCAGCCGCGCCCGCGGGCGAAGAGCCGGGTCAGGACATAGTGGACGGCGCCGGCCGCAAGGCAGGCGGGAAGCGAGGCGGTGAGGTACTTGAAGGCCGGCAGGCTCGCGAGCGTCTGCGGATTGAAGACGACGACATAGACGATGCAGCCGACGGCGAGCGCGAAGAGCCCGATGGGGTTGAACCCCGCCCAGAAGCGGTAGGGGCCGTTTTCCTGCGGCCCGTGCAGGCTGCGCATGTCGAGCTTCCGGCCGCGCAGGAAGAAGTAATCGACGATGCCGATGCCGGCGAGCGCGGAATTGAGCGCCGAGGTCCAGACGAGGAAGATGAAAAAGCCGTCATACATCTGCGGATAGAAGATCACGAGGCCGAGCGGGATGAGGCAGAACAGGAAGAGGACCGTGCCCCAGGAAATGGCGCGCACCGAGGCCGTCCCGACCTGCCTCAGGCCGACGATGGAAGTGTAGAGGATGTTCGCCATCGAGGTCATGTTGGCGAAGGCGACGAAGAGCAGCGCGATGATGCCGATGACGGGACCGGCGATCCTGGTCATCCAGATGGTCGGATCGCTCTCGCCCAACGCGACGGCCGCCAGGAGACCGACGATCTCGCCGAGCGCGGCGGCGCCGAAGATGCCGAGGACGTTCGGCCAGAACGCGGTGCGCTCGTTCTTGGTGAGCCGCGCCAGGTTGCCGATATAGGGCCACCAGGAGAAGCCGGCGGCAAGGTTCACCTCGACGGCGACGATGAAGTTCAGCGTCTTGTCCTCGAAGGGCGGCGAGAGCGCCGGCATCGCCAGAAGTTCGCCTAGGGAATGGTGACTGAGGATGAGATAGAGCATCACCACCATCAGGATCACCAGCGCGGGCGAGACGACCATGTTGAAGAACTTGATCGAGGTCGGCCCCTTGGCGACGATGAACCAGGTGACGAGGATGGCGCCGACGGCGGCGATGATCATCTTGCCGCCGGTCGGGTTGGCGGCCTCCCCGGCGCTGAGCGCCATCAGGCCGTCGATCGAGCGGCCGAACATCATGGCGAGTACCGCAAGCCAGCCCATGGTGAGCAGCACCACGGCCAGCACATAGACGACGCGGCTGCCGTTGTAGCCGAACTGGCTGCGCAGCGCGATGAACTGCTCGACGCCGTAGCGGCCGGACATGGTCGTGGTGGCGAGCGCCGTCAGCACCACGCCGACGATGTTGCCGATAATGATCGCGGCGATACCTTCCTTCGGCCCGACGAACAGGCCGACCGCGCCGCCGATGAGGAAGGCCCAGGTGGCGATGGCGAGCGCCGAATTGGCATAGGTGAATTCCCAGAAGCCCCAGAGCCGCTCGGAGGGGAGCAGCGGCGCATCACCGCGCTCGGCGGCAGCGCTGTTGCGGGCGGCGTCCTCGCGTTCGATTTCTGCGGCCGAAAGACCGCCACGGGCGACATGATCGGTCATCTCAGGCCCCCCAGATCCAGAAGGCGGCGACGAGCACGACTGTCAGTACAGTCATGCCGGTATAGTCGAGCGCGGTCATCGTGCCCTCGAAGCGGTGCCCCGCCTCGATATCCTCATAGATGCGGGCGCGGCGCGCCAGCTCGTTTTGCCAGGCGATATCGTTGTCTTCCATGGTCGTTCCCCTTGTCGCGCCGCGCCTTCTGGCGTCTTTCCGCGAGAAATTGCGGCTCCATCAGCCGCCGATCTTTGGAACCGGCCACCCATGGGCGGCGGCCGGGCGATGGGTCAGGGCCTCATGGCAGCGTGATCCAGACAGCCTTCGTCTCCATCAGGTAGTCCAGCTGCTCCGGCCCCAGGTCCTTGCCGAAGCCCGACGCCTTGAAGCCGCCGAACGGCATGGAGGGATCGATGGTGCTGTGGGCGTTGACGTAGATCGAGCCGGCGTGCAGGCGCGGAATAAGCCCATGCACACGCGACAGGTCGTTCGAATAGATGGCGGCGGCGAGGCCGAAAGCGGAGTCGTTCGCCAGGCCGACCGCGTCGTCCAGATTGTCGAAGGCGGCGGTGGCCAGCACAGGCCCGAAGATTTCCTCGCGCACGATGCTCATTTCGGGTTTGCAGTGGGCGAAGATGGCGGGCTCGATGAAATGGCCCGGCCGGTCGGGGCTGCCGCCCCCGTGGATCAATTCGGCGCCTTCGCGGCGGCCAGCCTCGATATACGCAGAAACGACCTTCTTCTGCTGCGCCGACACCAGGGGTCCGATGTAGCAGTCGCGGTCGAGGCCCGGCGCGACCTTCAGCGTGCGGGTGACGGCGACCAGTTCGTCGAGGAAGGCATCGTGAACCGATCGCTGGACATAGACACGCGTACCGGCATCGCAGACCTGCCCGGAGTTGAAGAACACGCCGTTGGCCACGGCGCGGGCGGCGCTCGTCAGGTCGGCATCCTCGAGCACCAGGACGGGTGATTTCCCTCCCAGTTCCAGCGTGACGTGCTTGAGCTTCCCCACGGCGGTCCGGCCGACCTCCTGCCCGACCGGCGTAGAACCGGTAAACGTGACCTTGTCGATCCCCGGGTGGGACGACATGGCCGCACCGACCACACTACCCCGGCCGGTCACGACATTGACCACGCCGTCCGGGATTCCGGCCTCCTGTACCAACTCCGCGAAGCGGAGGGTCGAAAGCGACGTCAGTTCAGCCGGCTTGACGACCGTCGTGCAGCCGACCGCAAGCGCGGCCGCGAGCTTCCAGGCCATGGTCTGGAGCGGAAAGTTCCAGGGAACGATGGCCGCAACGACACCAAGAGGCTCCTTGCGCGTATAGGCCAGGTAGTTGCCGGGAATGGACGGCTCGACGGTGCGCCCGTGCAGCTTGGAAGCCCAGCCGGCGAAATAGCGGAAGGTATCGATCGTCCCCTGAACGTCTACCTCGCGGGCAAACGTCACCGACTTGCCCATGTCGATGGCTTCGATTTCCGCCAATTCTGCAGCGTGCATTTCGATAAGATCGGCGAGGCGGTGCAGGAGGCGCTCTCGCTCGAGTGGCTTGAGGCGGCGCCACTCCCCACCGTCGAACTGCCGGCGCGCGGCCGCGACGGCGCGGTCGAGATCGTCCGTCGTGCCCGAGGGAACTCGGGTTATCTGGCCCCCAGTGGAAGGCTCGAAGACGTCGAAAGTCGCGCTGTCGCTACTGTCGACCCAGGCTCCACCGATGAACATCGTCTGCGGTTTGGCCAGGAACCGGCGCGTCGCATCGCTGACGCCATACTGTTCCAGGTAGTTGCGGACGCTATCGTCCATGTCTCTTCCTCCTCATCAGCCGGCCGCTCCGCGCGCACCGGTTTTTTGCGATGTCGGCAGTGCCGCATCGCCCTCCCCTGGTTTTTCGATCAGGGCTGCGTTGCTCTGTCATGCATGACGCGACCGATCAGGTTCATCAGCACCTGTGCCGCCAGAATGGAGGTGCCGCCGGTGTGGTCGTAGTCGGGCGCCACCTCGACCAGGTCGATGCCGACGACCGTGCCGCGCTTGGTCAGCGCCGCCAGGATCTCCAGCACCTCGTAGTAGATGAAGCCGCCGTGCGACGGCGTGCCGGTGCCCGGCGCGATCGACGGGTCGAAACCGTCGATGTCGATGGTGACGTAGTAGCGCGCTCCGGCCGGCACGCGCTCGACGACCGCATCCGTGCCGAGTGCCCGGATCTGCCGTACCGACAGAATGTCGGAGCCCATCTTGCGGGCATCCTCATAGCCCTCCTTCGCCGTGGAGGAGACGTTGCGGATGCCGAGCTGCGACAGGCCGCTGACATAGGGCTTTTCCGCTGCGCGGCGCATCGGGTTGCCATGGCCGTAGCGCACGCCGTGACGCTCGTCGACGAAATCGAGATGCGCGTCGATCTGGACGATGTGGATCGGTCCGTTACGGGCACAGTCCTCGGCAAAGGCGTTGACGCAGGGGATGTTGACGGAATGATCGCCACCCAGCACCACCGGCAGCGCACCGGCGGCAAGGATCTTGCGCACGCCGAATTCGATATTGGCATGGCTCTTCATCGTGTCGGTATGAACGATGTCGGCATCGCCGATATCGACGATCGAAACCTCTCCGCTGGGCAGATAGGTGACGTCGTCCTCATGATCGTAGGCGCCGCCGTGGCCGAAGGAAAACAGCGTCGAGGCTTCGCGAATGGCGCGCGGCCCGAAGCGCGTTCCCGCCCGCCATTGCGTGCCGCAGTCGAACGGCGCTCCGAGAATGGCAACGTCCGCGTCGATCGCGTCCCAGTCCGGCTGATAGGGATATTTGCCGAAGGTGCAGATGCCGACGAACGGCAGGTTCAAACGTCCGGACTCATAAGAATTGCTGGCCATGTCTGTCCTCCACAGATGGAGGGAGTGTGCAGAAGGCAGATACACATAAAAATATCTATGATTGGATGTTTAGTTGTGACTTAATCAATGCATGATCAACAAGATCCGCCACCGCGTCCTCAATCTGTCGCTCGGCGATGCCGAGCTTCGACTGCTGCGCGTTTTCGCCTCCGTCGTTCAGTGTGGCGGCTTCTCCGCCGCCCAGGCCGCGCTCGGCATGACGCAGGCGACGATCTCCACCCATATGCGCCATCTGGAGGATCGCCTGGGTCTGCGCCTGTGCAGCCGCGGCCGTAGCGGCTTCCTGCTGACGGATGAGGGACGGCTCGTCTATGAGGCCACGCTGGAACTCCTCGGTTCGTTGGAGAAGTTCCAAAGCCGCGTCGGCGAGGCTCAAGGCGAGCTCATGGGCAGCCTTACCTTCGGCACCGTCGATGCGATGATCACCAATCGCGACCTGAACCTCCCGGGCGCGCTCGCCACCTTTCACGCCGAGGCGCCGCGCGTGCATCTGGAAATCGATGTCGCCGCGCCGCAGGTGCTGCACCAGGGGCTTCTGAACGGATCCTACCAGATCGTGCTCATGCCGTCGGTCGGCAGCGTCATGCCGCATTTCCGCAGTCAACCGGTCTTTGCCGAGGTGCAGAAACTCTACTGCGCCGAGGGACACCCGCTCTTCCCCCGCCCCGATGCGGAACTCACGGACGCGCTTCTCGAAACGCAATCCTTCGCCGGTCGCACCTACATGCTGAACGAGACGATCTGCGGCGTGAACTTCAATTGGGCGGCAGCCACCCCCCATATGGAAGGAACGCTGTTGCTCCTGCTCTCCGGCGCCTATATCGGTTTCCTGCCCGATCACTACGCCGACGAATGGGTCCGCCTCGGCCGACTGCGGCTGCTTGCCCCGGAAAGAATGACCTTCGAGGACACATTTCACATTGCCTATCCGCGCAACAAGCCCTCGCGGGCCGCAGAAATGCTCGCTCGGACGATTGCCGACAGCAGGCGGCTAACCCCGAAATAACTCCAATACCCGCCGAATACGTTGTCAATCCCCCGCTATCGCCAGACGGCGTCAATGCACCGCTTACAGTTATAGAAAAGAATTCTATAACTCATGACATGGAACTGGACGCAGCACGGCTGGCCCGAATTCACCTATGACGCGATTCGGCTTGATTCCAAAATGCGAGCAATATATTGATTTTTCATCGTAATTTTCCGCAATTGCCGGCCGGCAACACCACACCAAACGGCCTCACAAAATCATGACGCCTTCCTCGCGCGTTGCCGGTCTGCGCTCGCAACTGCGCGTTCAGTCTTCTTTTCGATCCTTCGCTGACAGGAACTCGGCGTAAAGCCGATCGAGGTTGTCTGCGAGGTATTTTCCGAACTGTCCGGCATTCTTCGATTTCATTGAAAGCGCGAAGGCCTTGCCGGAGTTCGAATACTGAGCTTGCACAGCTTTATCTTCGGCCTGCCAGCGATCCTTGACCTGAAGCACCGCCTTTCTGACGGGCTTCTTCGACGTCGCAAGCGCGTTGAAGAGCGCATTGAAACGCTCGTCGCTGCCGAGCGAGCCAAACCAAGCCTGGCCGAGGACTTCACCGATCTGTTCGGCGTTGTCGGCCTTGCCGGCAAGGAGCGAGAGTTCAAGCCAACGATCGCGTCCGGTTGACGGGGCAGGGCCTATCTTCTCGATGACCGCAGTCGAAATCCGTTCGGTCACGGTCATCATCTTCGAGATCGCGGTCTTGTCGGCAGCAAGCGATGCAGAGATCACCGAGCGGTCATATCCAAGCGCCTCCAGGCTATGGGCAAAGCTCGCCCGCTCGATGAAGGAGAGATTGGCACGCGCGGAATTCTCCTGCCCCTGGGCGATGACGTGCGTGCGATCATCCAGCGCCTTGACGACGGCCTTGACCTTGCGGCCGAGTTCGCGAGCGGCCCGAGCACGGCGATGTCCGAACACCACCTGATAGCGACCAGAAACCGACGGGTGAGGGCGCACCAGGATCGGCGTATCCTGGCCTCGTTCAGCGATCGCGTGCTTGAGAGCCTCGAATTCGTCTCGGTCATCCTCCAGACGGTCGGCCACGAAGGATCGCTCGATCGATCCCGGATCGAGTTCAACGACCGCCTCACCCTCGAGAAACTTGTCGGCCTGTCGGGAGAGTTCATCGAGCGAACGAACCATGCTCTTCGATGCACCGCGCATCGGATAGGCGGGCGCGATGTCTCCCTGCGGGATATCGGCTGCGTCGACCAGGCCTGCCAGTAGGTTCTTTCTCGCCATCTCGTTACTCCATTCGTCAGTACCGCATTTGCGGTCATCCCATACCGCGGCGATCGTCAGCCGGCGACCTTGCGTCCCCAGGACGCGTGCACCAGGTCGGTGATTTCGGCATTGACAGCGTTCAAGGCGTCCATGGCGCGCTCATAGGTCGAGCGCGTCATCTGGCTCTTGTCGACTTCATAAAGCGTCTGCTTCGTGATCCCGGCGTCCGACACCGCTGTTGACTTCAGCATCTGGTTCTTCAGCACGAACTGGTGGAACAGGGTCTGCATGAAGCCGACCATCTGCGCCTGCGGTCCGTCTGTCGGCTCATACCGGGTGATCAGATAGCGATACCATTCCAGGTTCACCTCGGCACCCGCATCGCGGATCGGCTTCAAGATGCCGCCGAGCATCAGGAGGAATTGCCCCATCGACATAACATCGAGCATCTGCGGATGAATTGTAATGAGAACGCTCGTGGCTGCGGTCAGCGCCGTGATCGTCAGATACCCTAGCTGGGGAGGGCAGTCGATCACGACGACGTCGTATCGGTCATCCACTTCGGCAAGCGCGCGAGAGATGCGCGTGAAGAAGGTCTTGCCCTCATTCGAACTCCTGTTCGACATCGCAAGCGGCGTGTCGTACTCGAATTCCTGCAGTTCGAGGTTCGCGGGGATGATGTCGAGCCCCGGGAAATTCGTCGGCAAGATGATCTCGGAAATCGGCCGACGCTGTTCGTCGTACCGGATCGCCTCGTAAAGCGACGGCGTCATGTCGAGCTCAGGCTGGAAGCCGTGAAGCGAGGAGAGAGAGGCCTGCGGGTCGAGGTCGACGGCCAGCACCCGGTGGCCGGTCAGGGCCATGTACTGCGCCAGGTGGGCAGCCGTCGTCGTCTTGCCCGAACCGCCCTTGAAGTTGACGACTGCAATGATTTGAAGTTTTTCGCCGACCCGCCGTTGCGGCACGTAGTTGCGTGCCTCCGAGCGACCATGCTGGTCGAGATATTGGCGGAGTTCCACCATCTGCTCGGCGCTATAGGAACGCCTTCCCGACGTCGACGTCTGGGGAAGGGGCCCCTTGCCTTCAAGGTGAAGCTTTTTCAGGGTGCTCTGCGACACACCCAAAAACTGCGCGACTTCATTTAGCGAGAACTGGCGTAGCAGCTTCTTGGCGTTCGGGGGGAACTGCTGCATGCTCAAGAGATGAAGCTTCTTCGAGATCAGGTCGCCCTGTTCCAGGATCAGATCCTCGAATTGCATTGGCTGCGCAGGCGCCGCGGAGGGCGAATTAGCGTTCATTTCAGGGTAACTCTCGAATAACGGTTTTTCGGTCGGATAGACGGCCCAAGCGTTATTAGGGGTCAAATTGCCCTGCTGGCAAGGAATATAGGGTTAACAGAGGGTTAACAGAGAATTAACGTTGCTCGCACAGGGTGCCGGATATCCTCACGCAAAATAGCAAATTGTCCTTTGAATCCTTTGCCTTAGAGCGCGTCAGCCCTACCAGAGGCCGCTCGCAGACTTGCGGGGGCGAGCGTTCTTCTACCGGCAGCAACGAGCGGCAATCCCTGCGCGAAAGACCGGCATCGGGGCGACTCACCTTCGAACTCGGCTTGGCAAGGCCGATTCGGCTCTTCCCTTGAGCCTCGGCTTCGAGCGCTTTGTCACGAAATCTCGCCTGCATTTCTGCGACCTGAACCGCCGATGGATCTGCCGCACCCCTCAACGCCGCAACGAGGAGGAAGCAGGGGTGATCAGCATTACGGCTTTGCCAGGCAGCGCCAGTGACAGGTCGGACGCCTATCTCGGTCATATGTTCAGACTGCGGGCCCGCGTGTTTTCCGAACGCCTCGGCTGGGACGTGACAATACGCAATGGCCGCGAGCGCGATACCTTCGACGATCTGCGCCCCACCTACATCATCGCCTTGAGCGGCACCGGCAGGGTCGTCGCCTGCGTGCGCCTGCTGCCGGCAAGCCGGCCGATGATGGTCACGACCGTGTTTTCCGAAAACTTGGGCGACAATGTTCTTACTCGCAAGCACCAGATGGTCGAAAGCTCGCGCTTCTGCGTGGACACGGCGGTGTGCGAGCGGGGGGAAGGGGGCACTCCACGAAATCACCCGGTTCATATTTGCCGGCATCATGGAGTGTGCCTGGTCAATGGCTACACCGAGATCGTCGCGGCAACAGACGTCGTCGTCGAACGAATTCTCGGCAGGGCAGGGTGGCCCCCATACCTACGCATCCGTGGCAGACGTAACGCCCGACGCCCCGTTGCCGATATGGGCCATCGTCGCAAAGCGCCCAATTGATGCGGGCCAGCATCGGGCAGGGCGAAATCGCTCGGCTGCTCATGAAGTGCGATCCCAAACCCTTCCGGGCTATTCCCCTCAACGATCGTCGGTGCGAGTTTGCCGCACCGGAGGCAAGCTTGTGCTCCATGTTGTTGGAGCGACAATCTTGACGCCGAAGCCATATCTTTTGACCAGCGCTGCGGCAGCTTCCGACCTCATTGCGGACATCAAAGACTGGCGTCACATCCCAAAAGCGGCGACTTCAGCCGTCCGTCGGCTAATCGCCCAGACTATGCTGGCACGTATGTCAACCTGATTACGTTCTCGCCGATACGATCGCTCGCCACGAGGCGCAGTGGCGGCCGCGGGCCGGCGAAGAACGGCTTGCCGCCGCCGAGCACAACGGGATGCATGTACAATTGATACTCGTCGACAAGGCCTAGATCAGTCAGGCTTCTCGCTAACTCTGGTCCGGAGACTTCAATCACCCCATCGAGTTGAGCTTTCAGCCCGCGTATCGCCGCCTCGACCTCATCCTCGACAAGAGTGGCGTTCGGGCCGACCGACTTCATCGAGCGCGACACAACCCACTTGGGTTGGCTACGCCACGCCACCGCATAGTCACGTTGTGCCTCGTCCCACTCGGGGTGATCTTCGTCCCAATACCGCATCGTCTCGTACATGCGGCGACCATACACACTGCCGGCTAGGCCGCGCACGTCGTCGATGAAATGACGAAAAAGCGTAGGATCGGGCGCAAACGCCGTGTGGTCGACGTAGCCGTCCAGCGACTGGTTCAAGCCAAAGACGAGCTTCGCCATACGGAATCTGCTCCTCGCCGCTTTCCCGGGGCCGAGCCGAAGATACGCGCAAATGAAGCGGGCTACAATCTGGCCACCCGCGCGCCCTCGTAGCGGATCTTTGCGCGGCTGGCGGCAATCAGCGCATCGGCCAGCTCGAATCGGGGAGATTTGGTTGTCCTTGGGCGAGCGCCCTTCGCGGGCTGGCAGCCATCGACCTGGCGGAGTTGAACACCCAGCTCAGGCGGACGCAGCGAGCGTGGCGGCTATCCTCGTCATCGGCGCCGTCGCCCTTGCACTCGAGCTTTTTGAACCAGATGACCGGAGTGGCCTTTGCCCCCTTGCTGGCGCGCGCGCCCTTCTCGGACCGCTGCTTGAAGGTAGCCCAATGATTTTCAGCGTAGCCGGCCTCTCGGGCGGCCAGCCCGCAAGCTCCGTGCCCGACCGATCTCCCGCAGGATAATGCAGCGATCCGGACCCCCAGAGCTTCACCGTTCAAAAAGAGACAGATTTCAGTGTGAGCTTCTGATGACCCTTGGTAAAGCGTGGGGTGTTTAAAGGTGACGGATTTGCAAGGCAGACTGAGCAGTTGTACACTTTATTAACGATATGAATTCACGAGGTAATATTCCGATACGGAAGCAATCGGCATATTCACTTCCACCACCCGGATGACCGCGCCCAACTGTCCTTGATTGGATAAATCCACTGCCAGGTGCGCAACCTCTTGCAATTTCTCGATTTTTGTCAGTCACGGGCAGGTTTTGCACTGCCACGACAGACGCGGCGCGGTGCCCCATTGGCAGGCGCGGGCCCAGAACCTTTCGTCAAGACGCCTGAGATTTCGTCTCGTCGCGGTCGGTTGACCAGAGGAGCCGATCAAGGTGTTTCGCCGAAACAAGCCTACATCAGAGCATAGGCGAATTCAAAGGGAACGGCATCAGTCGGCTGATGACGGGGGTTCAGGGGGCTCTCGCGGTCGAATGAAGCACCGACGACCAGATCCTAGACGAGTAATGACCACTGCGTCGACGTGAGATGACTTTCCCCATGCATCAGAGCCCTTCTCACCACCGGCCCCTGCAAGACGCTCCGATGACGTCGGGGGCACGCCAACGAACCGAAGCGCATTTGCGTGCGCGGGGCGATACCACGCTGTTTGATGATGCCTCGGGTATCGCCTTCCTTGATATCATGCTCCTTCGCGAAGTAGCCAACCTCATACTTCTGATTGCATGCTGCGACGCGTCGATCTATGACGCTTTTAGCTTGCCATCTTGCATTAGAGACCTCCTTTCCTCTGAAAACAAAGAAGACGGGAATCTCGGGGTCCACGGCCACCCAAAACAACGCTCGCGAGACGGCCATCGCCCGCCCACCTCAAGGCATGCCTGCAGGGATGGAAGGTCGGTTTGTTGTCTGCAGACAACATCGATGGTGGGCGGTCACCTGGAGCGCCTCTGCGACCGTCGCATATGCCAGTCATCGGCATGCGCACTACGCACGGCGATACCTGAATCCCGACCACCAGTTCCCGTCTTCAGCCTGCCGTTGGAAACATCGGAATCGTGCGATGTCGTCAGCTGACAACACCGGCCGCGATCCAAGCCTTCGAAAACCCAAGGGTTACGCGTCCGCCAATCAGCGCAAGACCGACCACCAACGGCGATCGGACCCGCTGGACCGGAGTGCCGCTTCGTGCACGCCAACGCACGTATTCCAGCAGCAGCGTCGGGTGACGGCGTCAGCCAACAAGCGTTATCGCGCCGGCCGTCCCGACACGCTCGCCAAATCCGCGGGACAGACCCCGCCCAATGGTCTCCCACCCGGCGACCATGCACACCAAGAGGGCAGGGCAAGGCTGCGAACCTTGCGTCCCATTAGGCCCGGCGACCGCTCGGTCTTGCTTTTGTTGTCTGCAGACAACATCCAAGGTCGGACTACCTTCCGAACAATAGCGTACACGCAACTGCATTCATGCTTCGAAAATGGGGGTGGTGGCCTCCAATCATCTGTTGTCTGCAGACAACAAATCGGTCCTTGATGCCAACGTGATCCGGAGGTTTCCTGGCCATCTCACGTGCCGTTAATGCCAACGCAAAAAGAAACCGGCTCAAACGACATAATTTGGAGCACCCTCTTCCCTTCTCTGCCCGATGGGCTAGTTTTGATGGCGCAACACACGCCGTGCGAACCCCTGGTTCCAAGGCTTACAAAGGGGAAAGTTATGGCGACTGGTACCGTGAAGTGGTTTAACTCGACGAAGGGCTACGGCTTCATCCAGCCCGACGATGGCGGTACGGACGTCTTCGTCCATGCTTCCGCCGTCGAGCGAGCAGGCATGCGCGGTCTGAACGACGGCCAGAAGATCAGCTACGACCTGGTCCAAGACCGCAAATCGGGCAAGATGTCGGCTGACAACCTGCGCGCCTGACCCAATCCGGGAACACACCTTCCAATGGGCCGCGCGGCCTATTGGAAGACCAGCATCCGCGACCCCCGGATCAGGACACAACATCCAAGGCTACGCTGATCGTTCCCAACGATGTATTTAAGCGCACAACATTGCCGCGAAACTGGGTCAATACGCCCTACACGGAAAGGGGTCGCGCCCTTCGAGCAGCACCCCAACCGGTTATAAATCGCGGCCGCAGCGCCAGCCTAGGCGATGAAAAATGCAGCCACCGCCGACCAGAAGCTCTTCGGCCGCTCCGAAAGTAAAGCGCGGACCTGGCGCGCCGCGGCGGCCGCGCTGACCGTTGTGCCGAAGCGGCAGTAGCAGACGATGTCATGCAGCTCTTCGTCACAGATCTCGAAGAAGCGTTTCGCCTCGCCATAGGTGTCGTTGTCCATGCCGGCAGCATGGAGAACCGGATCGCGGAAGGCGACCGTTATCGGAGAGTAGTCGCTACGCAGCGCATCTCGCTCGTCACTGAACTGGAATTCGGTTTCATGAAGCGTATCGAGGTGCCTATGCCGAATATCCTCCAACAACTCGGCCCAACGTTCCAGTCGCTGGCGGCGCGTCATCTCGTGCGCACCGAAGAATGGCTCTATCTGCGCAATGTTCTGCAACTGCTCCAAAGTGTGATGCTTCATTGTCGCCTCCAATCAAACGACGTTGCGAGAGCCAGCCCAACACCAGCCTGTTCCTAGTCGGTGGCGCTGTCCAATCACGATGCTGGTGAGACGGGCGATCGCAAGTCGTCGCATGTTGCGGCGGTAATCCGACACTGTCGGATCAGGCCCTTTGAAAGTCGCCCCAGAGCTTCCTGATCTGGACTCGGGAAGGCGAGGGGAGAAACTGCGCCATACGGGATGCCATGATGTTACAGCGCCGCGCGTCTATTTAGACGCGCAACGGTCGCTGTAACACTTTGAGTTGCTGCATAATTTTGCCCTTAAATCGATTCCGATTTAAGGAATTATGCAGTAGCGCCTGTTCCGCCACCCGGGCATTACTCAGCGCGTCAATGTCACCAGAGGGCAGCTGGTCGCGCTCAATAGAACGCGTGCGCCGCTTCCGGTAGCTAACGGCGATGTCTGCAATTCTCAATTGCGACGTGCCCGAACAGCAATCCCGTGAAACCCTTCAATCGCCGCCAACCCACATTGGAGGACGCTGGAAATGACATATATTCTCTCGAATGTGCTCACCCTTTGCGGAGGCTTCCCGTTCTCGGGATGCATCGCACATCCTGCATTAGCCCATCGGGTTGACAGACCATCAGAGTGCCGGCGTTCAAAAGGTCGGCGTTTCCCAAGTGACCAAACGCACCGACCCACTGCGCGAGCACTCCTGTCCAAGCCTCAACCATGTTCCAGAGCATCCGATCGCGTCGCAGCACCGGGCTAGGCCCATGGGTGAAATAGCACCTTCGCCCGCCGGTACCTGCCGGCAGCGCTCGACGAACTCTGCCGTCCGTTTCGCACATGGAGAACCGCACTTTGGCTCGTCCAATACGGACGCACCTGCGCTTCGCAAGCTGGCAATTTTGCGCGATGGAGCAAGCGAAAGTTGCTACCGATGAACATTATTTCAACGGCATTTTACCCGAAATCACCGGCCATAGCCAAACGCGACAATATCAACCGTGCTGCGCCGGTGTTTGTGTGGCAGAAGTAAATTCAACCTTTTCTTCCGTTACGCGGTTTATTGGTCACAGGAACATATAGTTAACGTTGTGCAACCAACAACAACAGCGGCTCCTCCCGAGCGTCCTTGCGTGATATCTGGGCGCCGAAATCGCAGGAACATGACCAATCCCGCTTTCCCATGGCTCGGTGAAATCCGAGCGGTTGCCAGCAGATTTCGCGCCGCGACAATCCGGTTGGCGGCGACTTTCAAGGAATTGCGACACACATGGCCGACCCGTCTGCAAAGCACCTGGCCCGTCGCGCGAACGAATGGGGTGACCTAATACCAAGGGAAACGAGGCCGCCGCGGACGCGCTGGCGCCCGATCGATCGGACGACGATGCCGAAATCAAGACCGTCATTTCCCATGCCCGCACGTAATCGCGGCTGCGCAGGATAGCCACTGGCCGGGACTGAGGCGACCGATGTAGGTGAAAGATACGCTTGAGGGCCATTTGCGGATCCGCGACAAGGTTGCCTGCCAATGAAATCATGATCATTAGCGGATGACCCTTGGTCGATCGGTCCTATGGCATGGACCTCACACGGCAAGTCTGGACACACTTTGCAACTCATTGCGATGCGGGCGCTGGCCGGCGCATCTCTAGCCTCGCCATCACCGGAATTTTTTTACATGCATCGCCACAAATCCGCGGGCGAAAGGACACCTGTCTATCTCGGCGGAACTCTAGCGACACTTTTCCTATTGCCCTGCTGTCATCGTCGGGCTCTTCTGTTCCCGCAGTTCTAACCAGGGCCGCTTCGGATGCCCATAATTGCAACAGCGCCGACAAGCGTCGGCTTGCCTCGGGCCTCGCAGCGATGTCGCGGTGGAAGCCTGACCCACGGGATCAACCGGCCAAATAGTGCGAGCGCCAACGAGACCGCCAAGCACTTTCAGCCCGGTCGTCGTATCCGCAGACATGGTGAAACCATGACGGCGTCCATCGGCAAGAGATCTTCCGGCTCGACACCGCTGGTGTGACGAGGATCATCGGACCGTGCGGCGACCGATCCGGTGATCGCCGGTTGACTAAAGCCAACCAGCCAATTGCCTGGCAAAAGAATGTGCCACGGACGAGCAGTGCCAGTTGCTGGGAACCGTCGGCATTGTTCATAAATGCGCGCCGCGCAAGTTACAGACGCTCGCGAGTTCGTCAGCCATTTGGAATGACGGGTCACGGCACCTCCAGCCGGAAGACCCGGTTCCGCATAGCGCAACGCGACGCGCGGATTTTCGGATCTGCATTTGAACGGCCAGGACGCGGAATTGCCTGTGTAAACACATTTCCGCTTCGCCTCTTTGGATGACGCCCGAAATAGCTAAGAACAGGGCGCGAACAATCCTCACATCCAGGCCTCATGCTACCTCCGGTCTCAGGTGATCGGCCGGTCCTGGTGCTAGAATGCCACCAGCCACAAATTCCAAGAACCTGTCCCTCGGCTCTGCCCGTTTCCCGGGAACCAGCTGCACCCTTTCCCCGTTCCGGTCGTGCAAATGGAGGTCGCTATGTTGGATGAAAGAAACTACCTGAAGCCAGAACGTCACGCCTCCGCCGGCCTGCCCGTTGGCATTTTACTCATCTTGGTCTTCGCGCTTTTGGCCTATCTGCTTGTCGAAAGCGAACTTGGTGGCAAGAAGCCCTCAGCTCCGATCGTCTATCTTCCGATGGTGTCGGAGCAATCGCGCTAACGGCATTCCCTACCGCGACGAAATTGGAGGAGGGGAGGTCAGGGGCTGTGGCGACGACAACCGATCGTCGAAACCGCGACCGGCCTGCCAACCCATTCCGGAGAAATGGCCGGCCCCCTGGCGCGGCAAACCCCTATGGGGGCGCCGGCATTCGCTGTTTCAGACACTCGCTCCTGCATGATTCCTTAAATCGGAATCGATTTAAGGACAAAATTATGCAGCAACTCAAAGTGTTACAGCGCCGCTCTCGAAGGGAAGCTTCGAGCCGAAACCACGTATGCCCATCTCCAGGGCGGCTCACGATGCGGAAGCCAGATTGGATGCCGGCGCCCCGCGAAGCAGTGCCATCAGCATGGGCCCAATCGAGAACTCACCGCGCCGCGCTCGGTTCGTCAGATCTCTGAGATAGCCGCCGGCCGAATTGATGTGACCTGATCGCTCGTAGATGCAGGCCACCACAGATGCTGCCGTTGCCGGCCCCATCACCTCGCACGCCTCCTCATAGGCTGACGGGCTGACGGCAAGCATCGAGCGGACCGTCACGGCAGCCATCATGAGGTCACGCCAACTCGAAACCTCGCCGTTTGGCCCGAACGGTTTGATCTCGGGGCAGGCCCGCAAGACCATCTCCAACGGGAATGGCTGTAAGCCCTTCGGCTTTGCTCCAGTTTCTGCCTTCGGCTTTTCGCCCTGCTCTTTTTCAGAGCTAGGTTCAAGTTCATGGAAGGATTTGGGTTTTGAATTCTGTATGTGCCGCTCAAATGGACCAGCATTGCCGGTCATATTCTCGGAAAATTCGTTATCATCCAGCATGTTGACGACTTCTTCGTGCAGAAGCGTCATCTCATCGGCGATGGCCGCCAAGTCCTTCAGGCTCGGCGAGCGTGGAATTCGTGCGACGAGGGCGACAAACATGTCTTCGACATGAGCCCAATCGCCGGCGGCCCCCTCTTCGATCGCGGCAGTAATCAGCTTGCGGATGTCTCGACGGCACAGGGACACACGCTCCTTGGCGATCAGAAACCGCCGGCGTTCGGCCGCAACTTCCTGCGCCATTCCTGCCAGTTCTTCCGAGCGGGCCAACAGCGGCGCGAGGTCGAAGCCATAGGCCTCTTCGATGCCGCCTTCACCATCCTTGCGCGCGTATCTCTTGCCGTTCGGGCTGTCCTTGCGCGAAACCAGGCCCGCCTCGACCAATGCAGCGAGGCTGCGGCGAAGCGTGCTGCCACCGATGCCATTGGCGCGATGGGTCAGCTGCGCGTTCGACGGAAACACGATGAGGTCCTTGCCTTCGGCCAGTTCGCCCTGCGGATAGAACGACAGCAGTGCATTCAGCACGGCCAGAGCACGGTCCTGGACACCAAGAAGCGTCCTTGCCTCGCATACGTCGCGAAGGACCTTCCACTTGTCGACGGTCTTTCCGGCTTTTACGCCGGACGATCTGATCTGCCCCTTCACCAGGGCGAGCGACATCGGCCGCCGCCCGAATGGCGTCGTTACGGATAACCTGTCCATTTCAGCCTTACCTTCTTTCAGGCAAAGGAATAGCGGTCACCGAAACGGCGCCAAATCTCTTGAGAGAGTCTTGACTGTGAATCCCGGAAGTGCGAATCTCGAAATCGCCAAATGACGAGAAAGGGCCTTCAGAGACGGTGTTTCGGGGGCCTTTTTTCTTTTGCCGGTGCTGCTCCTCTAAATTTTCAGTCTTCAGTACGGCGCCCTATTCGGCGCTGCTCTGCTTTTCCGCAAGCACCGCCTCGTAAGCTTCAAACAGCTCGGGCAGCTTCGCCGTCAGATAATCTGCAAATCCGTCATTGCGATCGCGCCGGATCGACAGGCGCCATTGCTTGTCGGTCGTAGCCACCTTTCCAATCTCCGCGCCTGATCCGCTGGTAACGACCTCGGGCGCAAGCTGAGCGGCCGGCCTCTCCTCGGATTTGGTTGCCGCCGCAAACGCCACCATAAAGCGGTCGTCCGTTTCCCGTGTCGCAAAGCCGGGTTTCGTTGCAACAGCCAGCGCACGCTTCAATGCCGCCTCGTTGCCGATCGCATCGACCAGCGACTGCCAACGGCCGCGACCAATCTTCGGTGCACGCCCGATGGCGTCCACAAGTTCACCTGGCAGCGCGCGCGCAACGGCGACAAGCTTGGAAACTTCAGCCCGGTCGACGGAAAGTGCCGACTGGATCAGCGCCCGAGCAAACCCTGCATCCTCCAAACGACCGGCAAATACCGCGCGTTCGATGAAGCTCAGATCTTCGCGGGCAGAGTTCTCCACCCCTTGCGCGACGACCAGATCTTCATCGGTCAGCGTGCGCACATAGGCCTTGACAGGGATATTGAGTGCACGAGCGGCGCGAATGCGGCGATGCCCGTAGGCGCTCTGGTAGCGGCCGGTGACCGAAGGGTGCTCCCGAACGAGGACGGGAATTTCCTGGCCTCTTTCCCGGATCGAAGTCTTCAACGCCTCGAAACTGACTGCGTCCTGCTCGCTGAAGCGATCGGCAAGAGGCGAGGGATCGATCAGGGAAGGGTCGATCTCTACGGCGAGCTGGCCCGAAGCAAGCTTCGCGCGAAGCACTTCATACTCCTTCTCGACGTCGGAGAAGGTATCCTTGAGTGAGCGCACTGCGCCGGAACTCACGCGTGGCAGCGACGGCCGCTTGATGTCATTGTCAATGGCATGCTCGCTCTGCCCGGCAAACATCGAGCGAATGGACTGGGTGCGCTTGCTCAATGGAAGGACCTCCTCGATGGAGGCGAGGCGTTGTCTGTAGACAACATCGCTCGCCCAAGGGGAAAGAATACTGGCACGGGAAAGGCGCAATCACTCATCGCTGCCATACCTGCGAAATCAGGTCGATCACCTCGGTGTTGACTGCGTTGACGGATTCCATGGCGCGATCATAAACGGACCGCCCGACGGCACCTTTCGACAATTCGAACAGCGACTGCTTGGTGAGGCCCGCATTTGCGATGGCGGTCGACTTCCAGGCCGTCGCGTTGAGGACATCGCTTCCGAAGAGGTCGCGCAACAGTCCGACGATCTCCTGTTCGGGCACGTCGCGCGGGTCGTGTCTGGTCACGACGAACTTCATGAAATCGTAGTTCAGGTGCGCGCCGGCGTCCTCGATGACAGCGATAAGATCGGCCGTCATCAATAGGAACTGGCTCATCGAGGCGACATCAACCATCTGCGGGTGGATCGTCACCAGCATACCGGTTGCGGCATTGAGAGCGCCCATGGTCAGGAAGCCGAGTTGCGGCGGGCAGTCGATGACGACGACGTCGTAGTCCGCCTCGACTTCATTGATCGCGGCTGCGACGCGGCGGAAGAACAGATCCTCTGGTCCGGAGCGCTTGCCCATGGCGCGCGGCGTTTCGTGCTCAAACTCCATGAGCTCGAGATTGCCCGGGACCAGGTCGATTCCCTCGAAGTAGGTCGAACGGATCACCGAACGCATGCCGACCCGCTCGTCGTCGTAGCGGATCGCGCCGTAAAGGGTGGTATTTTCGGCAATGTCGAATTCCGGCTGATAGCCGAACATGGCAGACAGGGATGCCTGGGGATCGAGGTCGATCGCCAGAACGCGGTAACCCTGCAGCGCCAGACCCTGTGCGAGATAAAGCGACGAGGTCGTCTTGGCCGAGCCGCCCTTGAAGTTGGCGACGCTGATGATCTGCAGCTTGTCGCCTTCGCGGCGGCGCGGCCAGAACTTCAGCGCTTCCTTCGGGCGCGCTTCGGCAAGATAGGCGCGAAGCTCGTTGATCTGGCGCAGTGTGTAGGAGCGGCGGCCGGCAGTGCCCAGTTCCGGTATCGGCCCCAGACCGTCCAGAGACAATTGCCTGAGGTAGCCGTCCGAGACGCCGACGATCTGCGCGACTTCGCCTGACGTGAACGACCTGAGCGACTTCATCGCCTTCGGCGGAAACGCGATCTCGCCGACGGCCCGCAGACGGTCCGAAAGCGCGGTCGCCTGACGTGTGATACGCTCGGACGTCGTCTCGTTTTCAAACTGGGGATTCGCGGGCTTTAACATCGTGGGCTCTTCAAAACGGTTTCTTCGCGTCTGACGCATTGTTTCCGTCTGGAAGTAGAGACACGATTCTATTCGAACCGACAAGCCGCTTTAGGGTTAACAACAACTTAGCAGTTGTAGTGTCAGCGGCCCAACCCCGGCTTCGCGTCATCATTTTCCGTATATTTATCAGCATGTTGACGCCACATCGGCGTCAACACTCTGTTCAGAGGCCCCTCACTTTTGCGAGTCCTTCTCGTTCTTTTGTCAACCGTTTCTTGCGCTGATCGACGTCGGCAACAAGGCGAAAACGGCAGAATCGCCATCGAACGGCCCTCACTTTTGCGACTCGATCGATTGATTCGAATGAGAACGGTTGGGTTGGTCGTCGGCGCACCCACCTGATGTGGCAGTTGCGTCTGCCGAACCAGACGATATCGTTCCAATGCGATTCGTCGCCTGGAGGATCTATGCGTCAGCAGACAAAGCCGTTCATCGTTGAGATCAAGCCGTCCCGCAAGGCGAAGGCCGATACACAAAAGACATCGATCTGGGGGAAGTTGGATTTAAGACTCGAACCTGATCTGCAAGCAGAACCCGTTCTGGCTGAGGAGCCAGTCGCCGAGACCGGTCGACCTTAAACGATCGAACGCACGCGTGCCGATTGCAGACTGGCTCAGGCTCGCGAGCCCGATCGCCACGCCGGTGCAAGCGGAACAGACGGGCCCGGCCATATCTCGGATAGCAGAGCGACATGGGCCCGTAGGCACACGAGGCAACCGCACGGGACAGGCGAGATCGACGTTACGTCGCTTCAGCAGATCCCTGACGCCGTTGGCTACTTGAAGCTGAGCTTCATCATTTCCCGAACAGACAAACCCTTTACGACGCAGCTATTCGTGCCCTGCGCGCCAGACAGGCGGCTTTCGAATGGAGCGGTGCGAACAATTGGGATTTCCAGGCTGCGCGGCGGCGTCGATTGAGGGGATCGCCCAAAAATCATGGCAAAAAAAATGGGCCTACGGAGACCGCGGCCCATGAAGTGTGAAGGTCATAAAACCTCCAGAGGGGAACAGCTGCTGCGGCGGCACTGGGAGGAGAAGCCGCCATGTGCATCAGCTGTGAGCGTTATGATCGTTTTTTGATCACTTGGAAAACATTTATTGTGCAATGCAGCTATGCGTATGCTGCGTTGCTTCTCCGTTCCAAGAGGAGCGAACGACTGTGGCGAAGCACTCCCTTCGCTGACCAGCAGGTTAGTTGCACGCGGCTACGCAATGCACTGGATCACTGAACCGGCGCGGCGAGGGGATCCATGGAGGATTGCCCGTTCGGGAATTTCGCGGGCGCTGGCCGCAACCGCAGCTATTCATTTTCCGCACGAGCGAGGTTTGCCGCTTCCTGGTTCTTGGCAGCGACACTCGAATACATGCCCGTCGTGCGGAACTCCGTGGGACTTGCGCCAAAATAGCGTCGGAACACTTTGGCGAAATAGTTCGGGTCTTCGAAGCCGGACATGATCGACACCTCCTTGACCGAGAGATGCGCCGCCTTTGTCAGGAGCTTCGTTGCTCGCTGTAATCTCTTGCGCAGCACGAACTCCGCGGGCGGCATGCCTTCGCTGGCGGCAAAGACGCGCGAAAAATGGGCTCGGCTGAGCCCCGAGACTTCGGCCAGCTTCTCGACGGGAAGCGGATGCTCGAGGTTTGCCATGATGTGCTGGATGACATGCTGCATTGTCCGGTATTCCTGGCTGAATATGGGATGTGCGCCGAAGACGTCGTCATAGAGCGCCATCGCCGCTTCATAGGCGATGGCCGACGCGCTGCCCGGCGCTTCGCCGCCGCCTGAAATGAGCCGCAGGCTGCAGTCTGCCAGGTGCTCGATGGTCTCGGGCTTCAAGTTCAGGATGGGACCGGTTGTCGAAAGAATGGCCTTGTGGATGCGCAGCGCCTCTTCGCCGTTCATGGAGATCCAGAAGAACTCCCATCGACCGTTCTGTTCGAGCCAATAGCGATGGTTGTGCGGCACGAGAAGGAGCAGCGTCTCGCCCTCGCGCACACGGTGGTTGCGCGATTCGTAGCGCAGGTTCCCAGCACCCGAGATCGTATGCTGCAGCACGGTAAACGGCGTCTGGCCACGCTTGCGTCCATCCCAATCGTAACTTGCATCCGTGCGGATCTCATAGCCCGTACTGGTCGGCATCGTGTGCAGGCTTTGGCGTCCGCGCGGTAGCGAGACAGTCTTCATGGCGGGGCCATTCTCGATCAAGCGTTTCAGCACAGAATTACCCATGAAAGCACAATACCTCTCTGGTGACGCCAGGCATTATACGCATAATACCTTTCAGCAACGCAAGATGGCCGGTTCTGAACGATCAGGGAGAAGAAATCTGTGAGGGAAAATGCACTTCAGTGCAACCTTCTCGGCGCACCAATTTTACCCACTCCCCTTCACGCGGCCGAACGAACAGCGACAAGGACAGCATGAGCAACTTCAAGATTGCCATCATTGGCGCCGGCAGCGTCGGTTTCACCAAGAAGCTCTTTACCGATATTCTTTGCGTTCCGGAGTTCCACGACGTCGAATTCGCGCTCACTGACTTGAGCGCGCACAATCTCGACATGATCAAATCGATCCTCGACAAAGTTATCGAGGCGAACAACTTGCCGACTAAGGTGACGGCAACGACTGACCGCCGCGAGGCAATCGCAGGCGCGCGCTACATCATCAGCTGCGTGCGGGTCGGCGGGCTCAGCGCCTATGCCGACGATATCCAGATCCCGCTGAAATACGGCGTTGACCAGTGCGTCGGCGATACGATCTGCGCCGGCGGCATTCTCTATGGGCAGCGCAACATTCCGGTGATCCTGGATTTCTGCAGGGATATCCGCGAACTGGCCGAACCGGGCGCGAAATTCCTTAACTATGCCAACCCGATGGCGATGAACACCTGGGCGGCGATCGAGTACGGCAAGGTCGACACGATCGGCCTTTGCCATGGCGTCCAACACGGCGGCGAGCAGATCGCCGAGATCCTTGGCGCCAAGGAGGGCGATCTCGACTTCATCTGCTCGGGCATCAATCACCAGACCTGGTTCGTCGACGTCAGGCTTCGCGGTCGCAAGATCGGCAAGGACGAACTGGTTGCAGCCTTCGAGGCGCACCCGGTCTTCTCCGCCCAAGAAAAGCTGCGCATCGATGTGCTCAAGCGGTTCGGCGTCTATTCGACCGAGAGCAACGGCCACCTGTCGGAGTACCTGCCCTGGTACCGCAAACGGCCCGAAGAAGTGGCCCGCTGGATCGACATGTCGGATTGGATCCATGGTGAGACCGGCGGTTATCTGCGTCACTCGACCGAAACCCGCAACTGGTTTGAGACCGAGTTCCCACAGTTCCTCGAAGCCGCCGCCAAGCCGATCGACCCGACCCGCCGCTCCAACGAGCACGCCAGCCATATCCTCGAGGCGCTCGAGACCGGGCGCGTCTACCGCGGCCACTTCAATGTGAAGAACAACGGCGTGATCACCAACCTGCCATCGGATGCGATCATTGAATCGCCAGGTTTCGTCGACCGCTTCGGCATCAACATGGTCGCGGGCATCACGCTTCCCGAGGCTTGTGCGGCCACCTGCATTTCATCGATCAACGTCCAGCGTATGTCGGTCCATGCGGCTATCTCCGGCGATATCGACCTTCTGAAGCTTGCAGTCCTGCACGATCCCCTGGTCGGGGCCGTCTGCACGCCCGAAGAGGTTTGGCAGATGGTCGACGAGATGGTCGTCGCCCAGGCGCAGTGGCTTCCACAATACGCTGACGCCGTGCCCGCAGCCAGAGAGCGTCTGAGCAAGGCAACGGTCAAGACCCGCGAGTGGAAGGGTGTTGCGCGCCGCGAAATCCGATCGATCGAGGAATTGCGCGCCGAGAAGGACGCGACGAAATTACGCGCGGCCGGCTGACCGGCCGAGGCGAGGGCAGGGGATGCGGCACCATGGGAGAGCCCCCCCCCGCGGATCCCATGCGCGTCTTCGGATGAAGGAAATGCTTGAGGAGCAAGCCGTGCCGCTTCGGACCGGCGTGAAGCATGAGGGAGAGAGAAACGATGAACGCAATGCGCTATCTTAGACTGCGAGCGGCCTTGATGCTCGGCGTATCGGGCTTTGCCCTGCAGGCCTGGGCCTCGGAGCCAACTGTTGTGCCCGAACAACCGCCATTCCCTGCACAGGGCAAGATCACCTATGTGCCACGCGATTCCATCCTTGAATACAAGGCGCTGCCGGAATATCGCGAGCCAGAATGGGTCACGGAGAAATTCGTGAAAACCGGCAAGCTGCCGCCGGTGGCCGAGCGCCTGCCAAAGGAACCACTGGTCTTCAAGACGGGGAACATGGCTGACGGTATTGGCGTCTATGGCGACACGATGCGCCACGTCGTCGGCGGGCGTCCGGAAGGCTGGAACTATTCGGCCGGGCAGACGCAAGGCTGGGGCGGCATCGATATCGAAATGTTCGAATGCCTGACCCGCACCGCGCCGCTTTTTCAGGTCGAGGCGAAGGATATGGAACCCTTGCCGAACCTAGCGAAAAGCTGGGAGTGGTCGCCGGACGGGCACAAGCTGACCATGCATCTGATCGAGGGCGCCAAATGGTCGGACGGCGTTCCGTTTTCGTCGGAAGACGTGATGTTCTACTGGGAGGACAACGTCGTCGATCCGAACGTCTCCCCGCTCAATGGAGCGACGCCGGAAACCTTCGGGGAGGGCACGACGCTGAGGGCCATCGACGCCAACACCGTCGAATGGACCTTCAAGGAGGCGTTCCCGCGCCAGCATCTCTATTCCATGGCCTATGGCACCTTCTGCCCGGGGCCGGCGCATATCCTCAAGACCAAGCACCCGAAATACAACAAGGATATGACCTACGACCAATACAAGAACGGCTTTCCGCCGGAATACATGAACACGCCGGTCATGGGCGCGTGGGTGCCGGTCGAGTATCGCTCCGACGACATCATCGTGCTGCGTCGTAATCCCTACTACTGGAAGGTCGACGAGGCGGGCAACCAGCTGCCCTACATCAACGAGATGCACTACAAGCTGTCGACCTGGGCCGACCGGGATGTGCAGGCGATCGCCGGGTCAGGCGACTTCTCCAACCTCGAGCAGCCGGAAAACTTCGTCGAATCGTTGAAGCGCGCGGCATCGGAGACGGCACCCGCACGCCTTGCCTTCGGCGCTCGCCTGATCGGCTACAATCTTCACATGAACTTTTCCGGTAACGGTTGGGGTGATCCGGATGAACGCGCCAAGGCCGTGCGCGAACTCAATCGCAACGCGGATTTCCGCAAGGCCGTGACAATGGCGATCGACCGCAAGAAGCTTGGGGAGTCACTCGTCAAAGGGCCTTTCACCGCGATCTATCCCGGCGGGCTGTCGTCCGGCACCAGCTTTTACGATCGCCAGTCGACGGTCTACTATCCCTTTGATCTCGAAGGCGCCAAGGCACTGCTCGAAAAGGCCGGCTTGAAGGACACGGACGGCAACGGCTTCGTCAACTACCCCGCCGACAAGCTGGGCGGCAAGGATGTCGAGATCGTGCTACTCGTGACCTCCGACTACAATACCGACAAGAACCTCGCCGAAGGCGTGGTCGGGCAAATGGAAAAGCTCGGGCTTCGCATCGTCCTGAACTCGCTGGACGGCAAGCAGCGAGACGCAACCAACTATGCCGGCCGGTTCGACTGGATGGTTCATCGCAACGGAGCCGAATTGTCCTCCGTCGTGCAGAACACGCCCCAGCTTGCGGCCACCGGCCCGCGCACCAGCTGGCATCACCGCGTGCCGGAGAGCGGCGCGCTTGATCTGATGCCGTTCGAAAAAGAACTCGTCGATATCGTCAACAAGTTCATCGCCAGCAATGACAATGACGAGCGGGCAGACCTGATGAAGCAGTATCAGAAGGTGTCGACGAGCAATGTCGATACGGTCGGCCTGACGGAGTATCCGGGCGCTCTGGTCATCAACAAGC
This sequence comes from Ensifer sp. LC384, assembly GCF_001695865.1. Classification (NCBI taxonomy): domain Bacteria; kingdom Pseudomonadati; phylum Pseudomonadota; class Alphaproteobacteria; order Hyphomicrobiales; family Rhizobiaceae; genus Ensifer; species Ensifer sp. LC384. Next base: position 32,866 of record NZ_MBST01000008.1, on the reverse strand, counting down.
GCTTCTCCAACATTCCGAGCGGCGCCCCGATCTTCATGTTCAACTGGGCGGAGGACACGATCATCCGGGAAAGGGTCTTCGTCGCTGCCGACAAGCAGGGGGACTATGAATTGTTCCACGAGCAGTTGCCGGGCAAGCCGGGTGAAGGCGGCCCCATCAACTGACCCTCACAGAGTTCGTTCCGGCCGCAGCCGATCGTGGCCGGAACGATCCCTTAAACACACAAGAGAAGCTAACAGCCATGTTCCGATTTCTGCTTGTGCGCATCGCATCCGCCATACCCGTACTCTTCGTGCTGAGCGTCGTCACGTTTGCGATCATTCAGGCGCCGCCGGGCGACTACAGCGACTATATCCGTTCGCAACTGATCAACCAGGGCGGCGCCTCCTTTGAGGAAGCCGACGCCCAGGCCCAGGCCTACAAGATCGCCAACGGCCTCGATAAACCGATGCCGGTGCAGTACGTCAATTGGATCACGGGCATCCTGACGCGCGGCGACTTCGGCCATAGCCTGTTCTACAACAAGCCGGTGGCGGATGTGGTCGGCGAACGGCTGCCGCGCACGCTGGCTCTGGCGCTCGTGTGCCACATCCTCGCATCGATCATCGGCATCACCTTCGGCATCCTGGCTGCCACGCGGCAATATTCCTGGATCGACAGCCTGCTGTCGGGCATTTCCTTTCTGGGCATGACGGTGCCACGTTTCCTGATGGCACTGATCATCGTCTATGTCCTGGTCTTCCATTTCAACGTGACCGAGATCAACAGTTTCCATTCCGCCCGCTACGGCGGCGCGCCCTGGTCCTGGGACAAGTTCGTCGACCTCCTGACGCATGTCTGGCCGGTGATCGCCATCGCCACCTTCGGCGGCCTCGCCTACAACATGCGCGTGATGCGGGGTAATCTGCTCGATACGCTCAACGCCCAATATGTCGAGACCGCCCGTGCCAAAGGGCTTTCGGAGGGTGCCGTCATCATGCGCCATGCCGTGCCGAATGCGCTGCACCCGCTGGTCATGTATCAGGGTGTCGTTCTGCCCTACATGCTGACTGGCGAAATCGAGACGGCGATCATCTTCGCCCTGCCGACCGTCGGGCCGGCGATCGTGGGCTCCATGTGGGTCGGCGACGTCTATGTCACCGCCACCTTCATGCTGGTGTTGTCGGCAACGCTCATTATCGGCAACATCATAGCAGACCTGCTCCTGGCAATGCTCGACCCGCGGGTGCGTCTTGGCGGAGGTGCACACGCATGAAGGCCGACGTTCAAGACATCATCGCCGCTCCCGCTCCGGCGCCTCATCACGGCAACGAAACCTATCTGGCGCTCGTCTGGCGCCGCCTCAAGCGCTCCTGGACCGGCATGGCCGGCCTCATTCTCGTCTGCCTCCTGTTGGTCATGACCATCTTTGCGGAGTTTTTCTCCCCCGTCGATCCGAAGCTCACCGGCGTTGCCTTCGCGCCGCCGCAGATGATCAGCATCACCGACCAGGACGGCAAGCTCGTCTGGCCGCGCACTTATCAAGTCGGCGAGGGCACCGAGCTCGATCCGATCACCTTCCAGCCGATCGTCGGGCCGGATTATGCCAATCCGAAGGACCTCGGCTTCTTCGTCAAGGGCTTCAGCTACCGGCTCTTCGGCCTCGTGCCAACCGACCGGCATTTCTTCGGCGCCGTCGATGGCACGCCGGTGAACTTCCTCGGCACCGACAAGTTCGGCCGCGATGTGCTGTCGCGCATCTTCCACGGCTCGCGCGTCTCCCTGATGATCGCATTGACGGTGGTTTTCATCGTCACCGTCGTCGGCACCACGATCGGCATGGTGTCGGGTTACTTCGGCGGACGCTTCGATGTCTGGATGCAGCGCTTCGTCGAGCTGGTGCTGGCCTTCCCGCAATTGCCGCTCTACCTGGCGCTGACGTCGCTGATCCCCGTGACGGCACCGACCAACGTCTTCCTTGCCTTCGTCATCTTCGTCATGTCGGCACTCGGCTGGGCGCAGATGTCGCGCGAGGTGCGGGGCAAGACGCTGGCGCTCGCCAGAATAGATTATGTGCGGGCGGCCATGGCGATCGGCGCCACCGATCGCCGCATCATCTTCCAGCACATCTTTCCCAACGTCATGAGCCACGTGATCGTTGCCGTCACACTGGCGATCCCGAACGTGGTCCTCCTGGAATCGTTCCTCGGCTTCCTCGGTTTCGCGGTCAAGCCGCCGCTGATGTCCTGGGGGCTGATGCTCCAGGACACCGCCACCTATTCCGTCATCGGGTCCTATCCCTGGATCCTGTCGCCCGTCGCCTTCGTGCTGATCACCGTCTTTGCGTTCAACGCGCTGGGCGATGGCCTGCGCGACGCCGTCGACCCCTATTGAGGAGGCGCAAATGGCACTTATGGATTTGAACTTGCTTGCCCCCGAACAGCGGCACGATCACGCCGCCGCCATCGGCTCCCCGATCATCGACGCACGTCATGTCGCGGTAAAGTTCAAGGTCGAGGGCGGCCTGGTCGATGCCGTGAAGGATGTCTCCTTCCAGCTCTATCGCGGCGAAACGATCGCGGTGGTCGGCGAATCCGGTTCGGGAAAATCGGTCACGGCCCGCACCGTCATGGGCTTGCTCACCAAGCGCGCAAGCGTGTCGGAGCGTTCGAGCATCGATTATGACGGCAGGAATGTCCTGAAGCTTTCCGATCGTCAGCGCCGGGCGCTGCGTGGAAACCGCATCTCGATGATCTTCCAGGAGCCGATGAGCTCGCTCAATCCGGTCTACACCATCGGCGCCCAGATCATCGAGGCAATCCGGGTGCATCAGAAACTGAGCCGCAAGCAGGCAATTGAGCGGACGCTGGAGCTTTTGCGCCAGGTCCAGATCCCCGATCCGGAAGCGCGCCTCAACCAGTACCCGCACCAGCTGTCGGGTGGCCAGCGGCAGCGCATCATGATCGCCATGGCGCTCGCCAACAATCCCGATGTCTTGATTGCCGACGAGCCGACGACGGCACTCGACGTCACCGTCCAGGCGCAGATCCTCAACCTCATCCGCGATCTGCAGAAGACGCTCGGCATGGCGGTGATCCTGATCACGCATGACCTGACCGTCGTCAGGCAGTTCTCCGACTACGTCTACGTCATGCAGAACGGCGAGGTTAAAGAGCACAACACCACCGCGGCGCTGTTTGAAAACCCGCAGCACCCCTACACCCGCCATCTGCTCAATTCCGAGCCGAAGGGCATCGCCAACCCGATGCCGCCGGATTCGGCTGCCATTCTGGAAGGCCGCTCGGTCCGTGTTTCCTTCATGTTGCGGGCGGGCGGTTTCTTCAAGCCGCAGCTCAAGGAGCTGGTCGCGGTCGACAGCCTGAGCCTGAAGCTCCACCGGCACGAGACATTGGGCCTCGTTGGCGAATCCGGCTCGGGCAAGACGACGTTCGGTCAGGCTCTGGTCAAGCTGCTGAGAGCCGAAGGCGGCGAGATCCTGTTCGACGGCGAGCCGATCCAGAACAAGAGCCGCGACGAAATGCGGCCGTTGCGCTCGCGCATGCAGATCGTCTTTCAGGATCCGTTCTCCTCGCTCAATCCGCGCATGTCGGTCGGCCAGATCATCGAGGAAGGGCTGATCGTCAACAGGCTCGGCGCCACCCGCAGCGAGCGGCTGGAGCGGGTCCGCGACGCGTTGAACAGTGCCGGCCTGCCGAACAATATCCTGTCGCGGTTCCCGCACGAGTTTTCAGGCGGCCAGCGCCAGCGTATCGCGATCGCCCGGGCGATCGCGTTGGAGCCCGAGTTCATCTTGCTCGACGAACCGACCTCGGCGCTCGATCTCTCGGTTCAGGCACAGATCATCGAACTGCTGCGCAAGCTGCAGGACGAGAAGGGACTGAGCTATCTCTTCATCTCCCACGATCTGAAGGTCGTGCGCGCACTTTGCCACCGGGTGGTGGTGATGCAGCACGGCAAGATCGTTGAAGAGGGGCCGGTCGAAGACGTTCTTTCCCATCCCAAGACCGCCTACACGGAACGGCTCGTCAGAGCCGCGTTCGAAGTGGCTGCCTAGCAAAAAAGAGGCATTTCATGACGAGACAACCCAAGATCACCTTCATCGGCGCCGGATCGACCGTGTTCATGAAGAACATCATCGGCGACGTGCTGCAGCGTCCGGCCCTGTCGGGCGCACGCATCGCGCTGATGGACATCAATCCGCAGCGACTTGAGGAAAGCGAGGTCGTCGTCCGTAAGCTGATCTCGACGCTCGGCGTCAAAGCGACCATCGAGCTGCACGCCAACCAGCGCAAGGCTCTCGACGGCGCCGATTTCGTTGTCGTCGCGTTCCAGATCGGCGGCTACGAGCCGTGCACGGTCACGGATTTCGAGGTGCCGAAGAAGTACGGCCTGCGTCAGACGATCGCCGACACGCTTGGCGTTGGCGGCATCATGCGCGGCCTGCGCACGGTGCCGCATCTGTGGAGCATCTGCGCCGATATGACCGAGGTCTGCCCCGAGGCGATCCTGCTTCAATACGTCAACCCGATGGCGATCAACACCTGGGCAATCGCCGAGAAGTACCCTCATATCAAGCAGGTCGGTCTCTGCCACTCGGTTCAGGGCACGGCGATGGAGCTCGCCGAGGATCTGAACATCCCTTACGAGGAGATCCGCTACCGCTCGGCCGGCATCAATCACATGGCGTTCTTCCTCAAGTTCGAGCACCGCCAGCCGGATGGATCCTACCGCAACCTCTACCCCGATCTTCTGCGCGCCTACCGCGAGGGTCGCGCGCCCAAGCCCGGCTGGAACCCGCGCTGCCCGAACAAGGTGCGGTATGAGATGATGACCCGGCTCGGGTATTTCGTCACCGAAAGCTCGGAACACTTCGCCGAATATACGCCCTACTTCATCAAGGAAGGCCGCGACGATCTGATCGAGAAATTCGGCATCCCGCTCGACGAATATCCCAAGCGCTGCATCGAGCAGGTCGAGCGGTGGAAGGGGCAGGCGGCCGCCTATCGATCTGCCGACAAGATCGAGGTCAAGCCATCGAAGGAATATGCCTCCTCGATCATGAATTCCGTCTGGACGGGCGAGCCCTCGGTCATCTATGGCAACCTGCGCAACAATGGCTGCATCACCTCTCTGCCCGACAATTGCGCGGCGGAAGTGCCGTGCCTCGTCGACGAGAACGGCATACAGCCAACCTTTATCGGCGATCTCCCGCCGCAGCTCACCGCACTGATCCGCACCAATATCAACGTGCAGGAACTGACGGTCGCCGCCATGATGACCGAGAACCGCGAGCACCTCTATCATGCAGCGATGATGGATCCCCACACCGCCGCTGAGCTCGATCTCGACCAGATCTGGTCCCTTACCGACGACCTGCTCGCCGCGCACGGCAACTGGATCCCGGAATGGGCGCGAAGTGCCAAGAAAGTTCACGCCGCGTAGCTTTTTCTCCCGGTCGCGCGGCGAGGAAACCCCGGAACCTCCCAGTTTCGGGGTTTTCCTTTGTTCGTTTACCTGCCGTGCCGAAAAGAAATGTGCGGACATGTCTTGCCGGGACAGGGGGGGATGATTGTCTTTTCACGAGCCTTGCCGCAGGTCGTTCAACGCCGAGGATTGACTCGAGGATACTGATTGGGTAGAGATGGGTAACCGTTAACCCAAAGGCTGCCCGTGACAACTTCGTTGAGCGACATTGCGGAACGCGCCGGCGTATCCATCAAGACCGTTTCGGGTGCGTTGCACGGCGGTTCGGCGCGGATGTCGGAACAAACGCGACTGCGCATCAAGGAGATCGCCGAGGAGCTGGGTTACGTCACCAACCTCGCCGCGCGTGGCATGCGGCAGGGGTGGATGCCGCTGATTGGCGTCGTCGCCGACGACCTGATCACCTCGCCGTTTGCCACCGAGATCATCCGTGGACTGGATGGTGCCGCCCGCGCCGCCGACATGGCGGTCTTTGCCATGACGCTCGGCGGCGGTCGCGATGTGGCCTCCGTGCTTGAGGAAGTGCGCCGCTTCCGCCCACGCGCAATTGCCTACGCGGCGATGTATCACAAGACGGTATCGCTGCCGGCGGAGTTCGCAGAGACGGTCGGCGTGATGATCAATTGCCGCGAGGCCAATGACAAGGTGACGTCGCTGGTGCCGGACGAGATCGGCGCGGCCCACGAGATCACCAGCTATCTGATCGAGGCTGGCCGCCGGAATATTGCCTTCATCAACCTGCCGGGGCTTTTGGCGGGAGAGTTGCGTGAAGCCGGGTTCCGGCGTGCGCTTGAGGAAGCAGGGCTTGACGCAGGTCGTGCCCGCGTGCTGCCGGCGGTCCGGCGGGCGATCTACAGCGACCGGGCCCATAGCCTTGTCCTTTCACATGTAACCGCGCTGATGGATGGCCCGGAGCGTCCGGATGCTATCCTTTGCGGTAACGACCGTGTCGCGATGGAAGTCTACGCAGCGCTGCGACGGGTCGGCGCGCAGATTCCGGATGACGTTGCCGTCGCAAGCTTCGACAATCAGGTGGACATTGCTTCCAGGCTCGATCCACCGTTGACGACCATGGCCCTGCCGCACCGTGCCATGGGCCGCCTGGCGGCAGACATTCTGCTTGCAGAAAATGCCGCCCCCGGCGAGGTGCGCAAACTCGCGTTCCAGTTGGTGGAGCGCTCATCCGTCTGATCATACTGAAAGACCAAACCCTGTGGAGGAGGAGTGACAATGATGGGTAAACGTTTACTTTCAATGTTGATGGCGTCGGTGGCCCTTGCGGCTACGGGCGTGAGCGCCGAGGCGAAAACCGTCCTGCATGTCATGCACCAAGGCGATCCGGGCTGGGTTTCGACCTATGGCGAGGTCGCCAAACGTTTCGAGGCGGCCAATCCGGATGTGGATGTCGAGCTGATCTACGCGCCGCACGATGCCTACAATGAAAAATTCAGCGCCGCGGTCATGTCCAAGCAACTGCCTGACGTCATGGAGCTCGATGCACCTTTCCTCGCCAACTATGTCTGGTCCGGTTATCTGCAGCCGATCAAGCCTCTGGTCGATCAGGATGTGCTCGATGACATGACCGCATCGAACATCGCCCAGGGCACCTATCCGATCGACAAGGATCTCTATGCGATCGGCCTGACCGATTCCTCGGTCGTGCTCTACGGCAACAGGAAGTATCTGGAAGCGATCGGCGCCCGCATCCCGAAGGCGGTGGATGATGCCTGGACGCAAGAAGAATTTGAAGGTTATCTCGAAAAACTCGCCAAGGTCGATGGCGTCAAGTGGCCGATCGACACGTTTCGCGGCTACGGCATCAAGACCGAATGGATCACCTACGCCTACGGCCCGATCCTGCAGTCGGCAGGCTGCGACCTGATCGATCGCACGACCTGGAAATCGACCGGCACCCTCGACAGCGACGCGTGCGTCAAAGCCCTGACGATGATGCAGACCTGGGTCAAAAACGGCTGGGTCGTGCCACAATCCTCGGGCACCAACCAGTTCTTCGCCGAAGGCCATCCGGCCGCGCTCGCGCTCGGCGGCCATTGGTTCTATGCGGAAGCAGCCGCTTCGATGAAGGACGACATCGTCGTCATGCCGCTGCCGAAGTTCGGACCGAAGGGCGCAAGCCCCAACGGTACCTGGATCTGGGGCATCACAACGGCCTCCGAGCATCCGGATATCGCCGGCAAGTTCGTCAGCTTCATGCTGAAGGACAAGCTTTATCGCGATTATGCGACGGCCGATTCCGGCTATCCGGGTCTTAAGAGCTTCGCGGCGGCATCGCCCTTGTACGACACCGGCGGTCCGCTCGCCGTCGCGTTCGAACAGGCGTCCAAGACCGCGGTCGCGCGCCCCCCGCACCCTGCCTATCCCGTCATCACGTCTGCCTTCATGCAGGCGGTGGATGAGATCTTCAATGGCGGCGACGCCAAGGCAGCGTTGTCCGCGGCCGCAGCCAAGATCGATGAGGACATCGAGGAAAACGACGGCTACCCGCCCTTCGACGAGCAGCAATAAACAACCGGAGACGGGCCACGATGACGGGGCCGCAAAGGATCTGCCGCCATCGGGCCCGTCACCGGCCCCGCATATTGATGTGACGAGGAGGAGAGTATGACATTGCAACAATCAGCCGAGCCGGCGGTTGCAGCGCGTCCCGCCTGGCGGCGGGACAAGAGCCGGCTGTTTCAGGAGATCGGCATGCTTGCGCCGGCGGTGGCGCTGCTGACGATTTTCCTGATCGTCCCGTTCCTACTGTCGTTCTGGACGGCGATGACCAACCAGCCGCTGGTGCCGCGGCCAACCCCTATCCGCTTTGTCGGCTTCGGCAACTTCCTGCGTATCTTTAGAGATGATCTGTTCTGGACATCGCTCTGGAACGTCTCGCGCTTCACCTTCTGGATCCTGCCGGTGCAATGCGGCCTGGCATTTGCCACCGCGCTGCTGCTGCACCAGAAGATGCCGTTCCGAAATCTCTTTCGCGGGCTGTTCTTCCTGCCTGCGATCACGTCGATGGTCGTCGTCTGCGTCATCTGGGGAACGCTGTTTCAGTACCCAACCGGACCCTTCAACCAGGTGATCGGCTTTCTGTCGGGCGGAACAATTGAACCAATCGACTGGCTCGGTGACCCCAACTGGGCGATGTTCTCGATCGTGCTGCTATCGGCCTGGCAGGCCTATGGCTTCCAGATGATCGTCTATCTCGCCGGTCTCCAATCCATACCGGACGAACTCTACGACGCAGCAAGGATCGATGGCGCGAACGCGCTGCAGCGCTTCTGGCATGTGACAATGCCGGGCTTGCGGCCGACCCATGTCTTCGTGCTGGTCATTACGACAATCCAGGCGTTCAAGCTCTATACGCAGGTTGCCATCCTGACCCAGGGCGGCCCGAAGAGCAGCACGGAGACGGTGGTCCATTACATGGTCCGGTCCGGCTTCGAAGAGCAGAAGCTCGGTTATGCCTCGGCCGTATCGGTCATTCTCTTTCTCATCGTTCTCGTTATCGCGCTGCTTCAGCGTCAACTTCTGAGGCGTTTCGATGTCTGATATCGCAATCTCCACACCGCAGGCGCAGATGACGCGCACCCGCTCGGCTGTCGGTTCGCTGCGCATCGTCCAGACGGCCTGCATCCTTGTGATCGCGCTCGTCATCGTGTCGCCCTTGTTCATGCTGCTGATCGCCAGCCTGAAGGACGATCGTTTTCAGATCCTGGCCGACATGGGGAGCTTCAGGGCGTTCTGGGTGTCCGATCCGACACTCGCCAATTTCGCGGAGGTCGGCAATTTCTCCGGCGAGCTCGCCTTCGGGCGCTATCTGCTGAACTCGCTGATCATCCTCGCGCTGACGGTCGGTTCGGGCCTGATCGTCAATTCCATGGCAGGCTTCGTTCTTGCCTGGGGCTCCGTGCGTGGGCGCGCGCTGATCCTGTCGCTGGTTATTGCTCTCTACGTGATCCCACAGGAAAGCATCATCATGCCGCTCGTCATCATGGTGTCGCGCGCCGGCATGGCTGATACATTCGCGGTACAGATCGTGCCCTGGATCGCCAGCCCGCTCTATATCTTCCTCTTCTACCAGTTCTTCGCGCAGCTTCCGAAGGAGCTCTTCGAAGCGGCGCAGATCGACGGCGCATCGATCTTCCGCATCTACCGGTCGATTTTCCTGCCGCTCAGCCTCCCGGCACTTGCCACCGTTTCGATCCTGATGGGGATCGAGAGCTGGAACCAGTATCTCTGGCCGATCCTCGTCACCCAGACCGATTACGCACGGCCGATCGCCGTCGCAATCGCCACGTTCTTCGGTCAGGACAGCATCTATTGGGATCGCGCCATGGCTGCATCGGTCTTGATGATGCTGCCGATCCTCGCCCTCTATCTTGCCTTCCAGCGCTGGTTCGTCAGTTCCTTCGTTGGCTCGGCCGTGAAAGGTTGATCAATGACAACGCATGCAAATACAGCTCCCGCTCAAGCCGGAGAAATCGAGACGATCAGCGCCGTCCTTGCGGATGCGACCACGATCCACATCTGGCTGAAGGCGACACGGACAGGAGCACCGGCCGAGATCTCGGCATCCGTGGCCAACCGCGAAATCAGCCGCCTGGTGGTTTCCAACGCTGACGAGTTCGAGCAGCGCAGCCTGCAGCTGGAGGAGGGCGGTCGAACCGTCCTCGCCTATGACCCGACCACAACGGCAGTCTCCGTTGCCTATGCCTTTCAGCAGCAGGATGTCCTCAGCAAAGGCGTCCAGATCCTGCACAGCAGTCGGGAAAATGCGGCACCGACAGTCACCGGCGGTTACCATTTCCGCCCGCCCTTCGGGTGGATGAACGATCCCAACGGGTTTGGCCGCTTCGGCGATCATGTCCATCTCTTCTACCAGCACTATCCGCACAGCCTGCGCTGGAACACCATGCATTGGGGCCATACGGTATCTGACGACTACGTTCATTGGCGACACCTGCCGATCTTCCTGTTTCCCTCGGCGGACCTTTCGGTGCGCGCCGATGGTCGCGGCGGGGCATTTTCGGGCTCGGCAATTCCGCTATCGCCGAGCGAACCCGGTATCCGGGTCTTCTTCACCGAGCAGGTCAAGGATCGGGAGCCCGAGGAGCAGATCCAATTGACGGCCGTGTCGCGGGACCAGATCACGGCTGGCGCCGAAGAGATCATTCTTCCTGAGCGACCGGCTGGTCTCGACTTGACGCTCGACTTCCGCGATCCCTATGTCTTCAAGGGCCCGGACGGTCGTTGGCAGATGCTGATCGGCAGCCGCGACCGGGCCGGCGGCGTCGTTTTGCTCTATGAAAGCGGCGATCCGGACGGCGCCTCAGACTGGACCTTCATCGGCATTCTGCACCGGGAGGACCGGTTCGGGATGACGGCGGCAGAGTGCCCTTGCATCGTGCCGCTTGACGGGCCGGCCGAGGATCCGGAAACGCGCTGGGCTCTCATCTTCGGGTTGCTGACAAGCCGCGACCCGAAATCGGGGCGCCGGAACATCACGGCTGCAACTGTCGGCCGCTTCGATGGCCGCACGTTCGTCAAGGAGTTCGAGCAGGAGCTGGATTTCGCAACCGACGCCTATGCTTTCCAGGCATTCGTGGATCGATCCGGGCCGGTCGGCATCGCCTGGCTTGCAAACTGGACCGAGGTCTCAAAAAAGATCGACTTTCCAACGGCAATGACGCTGCCTCGCCAGCTGCTGCTGCAGCAGGGCGCACTGCTGACGCCCCCGGTCGAAACAGTCGCGACGCTGCGCCGGGACCTGATCGATGACAGCAAACTCAAGGGGCAGGAGCCTGTCAGCCTCGGTAACGGGGCGGTCGAGATCATCATCGAACTCGCGGCGCCGGGTGCGGCGTTTCATCTCGAGCTTGATCATCCGGCCGTCGGCCTCGGCGTGCAGCTCGGCCCGGAGGGCCTGGTCATCCACTACGACCCGCCGAACGGCAAGGAGACGCCGCGCTACATCGCCGTCGGTGCGAAGCCGTCGACGCTGCGTATCTTCCTCGATGTCGGCTCCATTGAGGTCTTCGCAGACAACGGCCGCTGGACGGGGACGAAACGGTTGCCAGGCTTCACCGGCGTGCGCTCGGCACGCCTGTCAGCGCCGGCGGGCAACATTGCCGCCGCCACGATCTGGCAACTCGAACTCTGATTGCGCAAGGGGAGGAATAACCATGGCATCTGTCACCATCGAACAGGTTAGAAAGCAATATGGCGCCGTTCCTGTCATTCACGATGTCTCCATCGACATCGACGATGGCGAGTTCGTCACACTTGTCGGCCCCTCGGGATGCGGCAAGTCGACATTGTTGCGCATGCTTGCCGGTCTCGAAGACATCAGCGGCGGCGAGATCCGCATCGGCGGCCGCGTCGTCAACGATATCGCGCCCAAGGAGCGCGATATCGCCATGGTTTTTCAAAGTTACGCGCTCTATCCGCATATGACCGTGGCCGAGAACATGGGATTCGCGCTGAAGCTGAAGGGCCAGGACAAGGCCGCGATCCAAAACCGCGTAAAGGAGGCGGCCGATATCCTGGCACTCGGACCGTTGCTCGACCGCCTGCCCAGGCAGCTTTCCGGCGGTCAGCGCCAACGCGTGGCGATGGGCCGTGCGATTGTCCGTCATCCCCAGGTGTTTCTGTTCGACGAACCGCTGTCGAACCTCGATGCCAAGCTACGGGTGACCATGCGTGCCGAAATCAAGGATCTGCACCAAAGGCTGAAGACAACGACGGTCTACGTCACGCATGATCAGATCGAAGCGATGACAATGGCAGACCGGATCGTCGTCATGCGTGGCGGCGTGGTCGAGCAGATTGGCCGGCCGCTGGACCTCTATGACCGGCCCGTAAACACCTTTGTCGCCACGTTCATCGGCTCGCCCGCCATGAACCTTTTCAACGGCTCGATCGTGGATGGGCGGTTCGTCACCGATGACGGCAAGGCGCTTCCGCTGCCGCCCGGCTACTCCGGCGGTGCTGCGCGCACCTATGGCATCCGCCCCGAGCATCTGGCCATCGCCGAGAGCGGCATTCCAGTGACCGTCGGCGTGGTGGAGCCCACCGGCGCCGAGACGCACCTGGTGGTCAAGCTTGGCGCTTTAGATACGACATTGGTCATCCGCGACCGTGTCGATGTTCGCCCCGGGCAGCCGGTGGCGATCGCCCCTGATCTGGCGAAGATCCACCTCTTCTCGGCGCAAGGGGCGCGATTGAACTGAAACAATGGATTTCGTCCATTGCGGATTTTGACGACAGCCTGCGCGCAACGCGCCACATTGCGCGCAGGCGTCGCTTCTCATTGGCTAGACCGGAGATTGGCGGCTCGCGCGAAGCGCGCCCAATTCCGTTACCTGATACGATTACCATCATCATCGAACAGGAATGACCGCGATGCAGCGATGCCGATGGCCAAGGTCTCGCGACTTGCGATTTTGCGGACATCAGCGTGTTCGATGATGATCCGCTCGCTGTCGGAGACATGAGCATAGACATAGCTCGTATTGCCGAGGTGCTCTGCAACATCGACCTCGACGGCGAGTTCCGCATCACCTTTTTCCTGGGCAAGAAAATGTTCGGGCCGAATTCCGAGGGTGACTGCGTCACCCGTGGTGACCGACGTCGATGCAATGGGAAGGGTCAGCGCAACTTCGGGCTGGCTCGTCAGTGCCACGGTCACATGGCCGTCCGCGACGGTGGCGACGCGGCCTTTAAGAAAGTTCATCCGCGGTGAGCCGATAAAACCGGCAACAAAGGTGTTTGCCGGGTCGTCGTAAAGCTCGAGTGGCGCGCCGACCTGTTCGACAACACCCGACCGCAGGACGACGATCTTGTCGGCGAGTGTCATTGCCTCCACCTGATCATGCGTAACGTAGATGACGGTCGATTTCAGTTCCTTGTGCAGCTTGGCGATTTCGACGCGCATATGCACGCGCAGTTCGGCGTCCAGGTTCGACAATGGCTCGTCGAACAGGAAGACGAGAGGGTTGCGCACGATGGCGCGGCCGATCGCGACGCGTTGCCGCTGACCGCCAGAGAGCGCCTTCGGCTTGCGATCGAGGAGCGGTTCAAGCTCAAGGATGCGCGCCGCGTCGTTGACCCGGCTATCGATTTCCTCCCTCGCCATGCCGGCGAATTTAAGCGCGAAGCCCATGTTCTCGCGCACCGTCATGTGCGGATAGAGCGCGTAGGACTGAAACACCATGGCGATGCCGCGCTTGGAGGGATCGACATCGTTCATTACCGCGCCGCCGATGGTGAGCTCGCCGGAAGAGATGTCCTCCAGCCCGGCGATCATGCGCAGCAGCGTCGACTTTCCGCAGCCCGATGGGCCAACGAAGACGACGAACTCTCCGGCCTCGATCGACAGATCGACACCCTTGATGATTTCGAGCGCGCCGAAGCGCTTGCGAATGTCGGTGAGACGGACTTCGGCCATGGCGGTTACTCAGCTGACGGTGAAGGTGAGGGACTGGGTGTCGAAGCGCCGGCTCTTCACGGTCAGTTCGAGTTTGCCCGTGGCCTCACCGGCCTCGATCCAGAAGCCGGTCGCTCCGCCCTTCAGTGTGTGTTCGGAGGGACCGATGATCCGGCCCGGACCGGCGAGCGAAAGAATGACGGGCTCCTCGAAATAGGGCAACAGGTTGCCGCATTGATCAAGCGCGCGCACGACCACCCGCACGGCATCCTTCTCCGAAGCGCGAAGCTCCAAGTCGTCGGCGATGACTTCCAGCGTCGCCGGCACCGGGTCAGCCGGCAGGGTCAGCGTCTTGACGGGCTCGCCGTCGACGTAGCCGGTAATGGTACCTTCGCGCCACACCCGGCCCCAGGTGCCGAATTCTTCCGGCGTCACGCTGCGCAGGTCGAGGACGACGGGCGGATGCGGTAGGTGCGGGTAATTCTCTCTGTCCGGATAGATCCGTTTTGCCGGCCATTCGCCGAACTTCACTTCGACATAGTCGCAGTTCGTCAGCACGATCAGCGGCAGCACGCCGCCGATGTTGCGCTCGCCGCGTGCCCAGAAGGTCACCGGCTGAAGCACGACATTGTCCCTGGGGTCTCCTTGCGAGGCATAGGCATAGGCGGCCAGTTTCGGGATCCGGTACATGTCGAGCACACCGTGATAGCAGATGCGGTCGCCGGCGCCGAAGTCCTTGTGGGTGTTGTAGTCGAACATGCACCAGCCGGTGGAGCCGGAAATGTCCTGGTCGCCGGCAACGGCGTTGAGGATCAAGAGATGGCGGGTCACATGCTCGGCCTGACGCTGCTCCTGGTCGAAGCGTTTCGTGGGATACATGTGACCGTTATATTCGGTGATCATATACGGGATCGGCCGGCTGATGCCCGTCGTTTCCACCCGATCGCGCAGCACCACGCGTCCACGGTTGTTGCCCGGCAACTCCTCGTTGCCGAGTATGAAGTCGTTCATCGTATAAACGTCTTCCAGTAGTTCCGAATTGGTGATGAAGCGCACGCCGCCGGTCTGACGGGTGGGATCAAGCTCGCGGGCAAGACGGTTCGTTTCGGTGTAGAAGGCGTGATTGTCCTGGCTTTCGTTGATGCGAACGCCCCAGATGATGATCGAGGGATGGTTCCAGTCCCGCTCGATCATGCGGCGCACATTCTCGATCGATTCCTTCTGCCAGGCTTCGCCGCCGATATGCTGCCAACCGGGGATTTCCTCGAAGACGAGCAGGCCGATCTCGTCGCAGCGCTCGATGAACCACTTCGACTGCGGATAGTGCGATGTGCGAACGACATTGCAGGCGAGTTCATATTTCAGGATGTCGGCGTCTTTTTCCTGCGCGCGCCGACCCATGGCATAGCCCGTGTGGGGAAAGGCCTGGTGGCGGTTCAACCCGCGCAGTTTCAGCGGCCTGCCATTGAGCTGGAAACCCTCCGGCGTGAAAAGTGCCGTGCGGAAGCCGAAGCGCTGCGTCAGCACGTCTTCACCGTGTTCGGTCTCAAGTTTGAGCGACAGGGCGTAGAGCACCGGATTGTCGATATCCCAGAGTTCGATATCGGTGAGATCGGGGAAGGTGAGCGCCACTTCGTTGCCATCGACCTTGATCGAGGAAGCCGCAACGTCGCCGCCACCCTTGCGGCGGATCTTGGCAGCGAGTGTGCCGGAGAAGGCTTGCCCTTGCGGATTGGCGAGGAAGACGCGGGCGACGACGGACTTCTTCTCAGCGAGCGCGTCCGGCGTCTCGATCTTGACGTTGGCAATCGAGACCGGGCTTGCCACTTTCAGCCAGACGTCGCGGTAGATGCCGGCATAGCAGAGATAATCGATCTGGCCGCCAAAGGGCGGGATCTCGGGGTTTTCCGAACCGTCGATCTTCACCGTGATCAGGTTTTCGCCGCGCGTAAGATGCGGCGTCAATCGCGCCTCGAAGGGCGTATAGCCGTCCTTGTGCGCGATGATCTCCTTACCGTTCAGATAGACGACGCTGTCGGCCATGGCGGCATCAAAGACGAGCGAGACTTCGCGGCCCTCGAATTCCGGGCGCCAGTCGAACCGCTTCTGATAGGTAAACGGCTTCTGGTAATCGGTCTCGTCGAAGTAGTTGTAGGGCAGTTCGACCGCGCTGTGCGGTAGGCGCACGGTTTCGCCCGGCTGAAGCGCATGGACATGCGCCGCCTGGAAGCCGTCGCGGAAGACCCAGTTGCCATTGAAGTTTTCAGTAATACGCATTGACGACTTTCCTATTTCACTGAGCCGAGCATGCCCTGGACGAACTGGCGCTGCATGACGAAGAAGACGAAAAGGGTGGGGAGGGTGGCGAGGATCGTGCCGATCATGACCACGCCGTAGTCGGGGTAATAGGCGGACGCGAGCGAGGAGACGACCAAGGTGATCGTCTTGGTCTCGTTCGACTGGAGGACGATGAGCGGCCAGAGGTAGTTGTTCCAGTTCGTCATGAAGACGATGACGAATGCGGCCGCGTAGGTAGAGCGCATCACCGGAACGTAGATGTAGAGGAAGATCTGCCACTCCTTGAGGCCGTCGACCTTGGCCGCATCGCGAAGCTCCGTCTGAAAGGCCTTCGTCGACTGGCGGAAATAGAAGATGATGAAGGCGGACGCGATCGTCGGCAGCATGATTGCGATATGCGTGTTGATGAGGCCGCTCTTCGCCATCATCATGAAAAGCGGGATCATCAGCGCCGCAAACGGCACCATGAGTGTCAAAAGCACCAGCGCGTAGATGCGATCGCGCGCCTTGGACCTGAACATCTCAAAGCCGTAGCCGGCCAGCGACGACACGACGATCGTCAGCAGCGTCGCAAGCACCGCGAGCTTCGTGGAGTTCCAGAAAACCAGCGGCACATCGACCTGTGCGAAGAAGTTGGCGACATTGGTGGCGAAAGCCTCGCCGATGCCCGTTCGGCCGCTGATGATGTCGATCGACGTGTTCGTCGAACTGATCACCATCCAGATGAACGGGAAAATCGACAGGAAGGCTGCGGTCGCCAGGAAGACGTATTGCAGCGCGGCTGTGAAAAGGCGCGAGGCGTTCATGAGCGATCCCTCGCCGCATAGAACTGGAGGAAGGAGAGAAGCGCCACCATGATCACGATGACGTAGGAAATGGTCGCTGCGTAGCCGAAGCTCGGCATGAAGCGGAAGGTCAGATTGTAGATGTAGAGCGAGAGCGTCAGCGTCGCGTTCGCCGGGCCGCCGCGGCCCTCGGTCAGGTTGTAGACCTCGTCGAACAGCTGGATCGTCCCGATGGTCGAGATGATCGTCGTAAACAGGATCACCGGCTTCAGCATCGGCACGGTGATGTAGACGAAGCGAGCCCAGGCGGGTACGCCGTCGATCCTCGCCGCCTCGTAGATCGACTTGTCGATGTTCTGCAGCGCCGCAAGGTAGAAGATCATGTTGTAGCCGGTCCAGCGCCAGGTGATGGCGAGGATGACGAGCACCTTGGCCCAGAAGGGTTCCGTCAGCCAGCCGATCGGCGTGGCGATCAGACCGACCGCCAGAAGTGCGGAGTTCACCACGCCGTCGACGGAGAACATGCTTTTGAAGAGCACGGAATAGGCAACCAGCGAAGCGACGCAGGGCAGGAAAATGGCGGTGCGGAAAAAGCCGATGAACTTCAGTTTGTCGTCGTTCAGGACCGCTGCGAGCATAAGCGCCAGCGTGATCATGATCGGCACCTGCACGACGAAGAAAGTGACGGTATTCGTTAGCGCCTGGAGGAAGACCGGGTCATTCCATAGCCGCGCGACGTTTCCGAAGCCGGCAAACTTCATCATCATGCCCTTGCCCGAGAAGAACGACAGGTAGAGCGAGCGCAAGATCGGATAGACGAGGAAGATTGCGATGAGAAGCAACGACGGGGCGACGAACAACCAGCCGTTCAGATCGTAATAGCGCTTCAATCCGCCTGTTTTGCCGGCAGCCATGGGATGCTCTCAACGAAAAGGGACGACATTGCGGAAGGCACGCGACGTGATGGCCGCATACCCTCCAGCGAAAGAGGCAGGCGGTTGCCGCCTGCCTTTGGGCCGTTACTGGATCTGGCCCTGGGCCTGGCTGTCGACCGCTTTCAATACGTCATCGATGGGGGCACCCTGGCCGAGCGAGGGCAGATGCGCGGTGACCGCCGTGTCTACCTCGTTGGTGAAGACGCCGTAGTTGACCGCCGGAACCTTCGCCAGCCAGTCGGAGAAATTCTGCCAGACCTTCTCGCCGCCAAAGAAGGCGTCGGCTTCGGAATAGGCCGGCCCGTTGCGGGCAGCCAGGAGCGAGCCGACGGCACCGCGTTCCGTCAGGATCCTCTGGTAGAAATCGATGTCCTTGGCGTAGACTTCGTTGAGAAAATCGATGGCCTCGTCCTTCTCGGCGGAGCCTGCGGTAACATACCAGCTGGAACCGCCAAGGTTGGAGGCATGCGAAGCGCCCTCGACATCAAGCTTGGGAATGGGCGCAACACCCCATTTGCCGGATTGATCGGCCTGAGCCTTGACCGTACCGGTGATCCACACACCCGTCGTCACGGTGGCGACGTCGCCGGAGGTGAAGGTCGCCACCCATTCCGTCCAGCCGGCAGCCGGCTTATGGATATTGGCCTGCAGGATCTTCTGCTCGGTCTCGAGTGCCGCCTTCAAGGCCGCGTTGTTCTCGATCGAGAGATTGCCATCCTTGTCGAAGTACCAGCCACCGGCGGACTGCATCAGGATACGCACGAAGCCCGCATCATTGACGTCGAGGCCGAGCATCTTCTTGCCGGTCTTGGCTTCGACCTGCTTGCCGATCTCGATGAAACGGTCCCAGGTGATATTCTGCATGTCTTCGGGTTTGAACCCGGCTTGTTCCAGGTAATCCTTGCGGTAGTAGAGACCTGTGACGCCCGAATCGAACGGCATGCCGTAGACGGCTCCGTCCATCGTCATCAGTTGAACCTTGTAGGGCGCGAACCCGGAGAAATCGATCTTGCTGGAAAGCTCGGCGAAAGCGCCGGGGAAGGACTGAAGGTACTTCTGCGCACCGTAGTCCTCGATCAGCACGATATCCGGCAAGGCATCGGTGGTGCCGGAGGACAGCGCCGTCTGCAGCTTCTGCTCGACATCGGCCTTGGCGAAGTCGACGATGTTGAAGGTCGTCTCAGGATGCTTCGCGCTGTAGCGCGACGCGGCTTCCTTCATGATTGCGACATTGAAGTTGGGGTCCCAGCACCAGATCGTGACTTCACCGGCAAAGGCGGCGGTGGACGCAAGCAGGCTCGCTGCGGCGAGCGCGCCAGCCGCCACCCGCGACAGGTTCGTTTTGCGATACATTGTTTCCTCCCTAGAAACTTGCTGAGGGCAGGGTCTCCTCTCCTGCCGTCCGCGCAAGAGTTACCGAAATTCAGGCAACACGCAAGGGCGATTTAGTAAATATTTACTTCGCACCTGGAGCAGCGTCACAACGACTGGGATTCCAAGGGTTTGCGGCAGCTGTCGCGCCAGACGAGTTCCGTGGCGATGCGCACCTGCTTGCCGTAGCTGCGACCGGAAAGACGCTCGAGCAACAGGTCGACGGCCGTCTCGCCGATATGTTCGCCATGAATGCGCACCGTGGTCAGCGACGGCGTCAGGAACTGTGCGACGGGGATGTCGTTGAAGGAGATGACGCCAATGTCGCCCGGGATCGACAGGCCGACCTCCTGGACCGCCCGATAGGTGCCGATCGCCATATTGTCGTTGGACGTCACGATCACATCCGGACGGTCAGTGAGCGAAAGCAATTCGCGCGCGAGACGATAACCGGTATCCAGCCGAAGGCTCTGACCCGACGAGCAATCCGCGAGCGCCAAAAGCTCGGGCGCGAAGGTACCGTTCTTCTTCTGCCAGTCGATATACGCCGCACAGCGGCGCTCGGCGAAATGCTGCACGGCACCATTGAGGTTTTCGTGGCTTCCGATAAAGCCGATGCGCTTGTATCCGCTGGATTTCAAAGCATCGAGGATCTTGCAAGTGGCGAGCCCCACATCGGAAAATACACTGTCGATCCGGTCGCTCCTGGGGTCGAAATCGGCAAAAACGATGTGCCGGGCATGCTGGTTCAGCCACTCAATCTCGTTGTCCGAGTGCTTGCCTATGACGATGACACCCGATGCGCCTTCGAGCAGGGACGCCTCGGGTAGCGCATCGGAATGGAAGACCTTGACGATCTCCGCCCTCAAGTCACGGCAGCGGCTTTCGATGCCAAGCCGGACGCCGACATAGTAGGGGTCGGCAATCTCGTCCGAAGGCTCGAGAAAGTGCACGATGACGAGCTTCGTCAAAAGGCTGGGGGCAACCTGTCCGTTCGCCTTGTTGCGATTGCGCGGGGTCTCATAGTTCAGAGCCTCGGCGGTCTCGATGATCGCCTGGCGCTTCGCGGGCGAGATGGACAAGGCGGGGTCGTAATTGAGCACCCGCGACACCGTGGCCGACGACACGCCAACGCTTTTGGCGATTTCCTTGATAGTGACCATGCCGTCATTCCATTGTTGTCATCGGGCGACTATGTCACATCCGCACGAATTCCGAAATCGCTTTTAGTAAAGTTTTACCAGGCCTTCAGGCGTCATAAGACCAGCGAACGTATGACCGCAGGGCCTAAAAATGCGCAGTTATAGCCAAGCGGTAAGTTGCCCCCAAGGAAACACCCGGTGTCGCAGACTTCTCAGCGACATGTCAAATTCGGTTCGTCGAGCCTCAGGGTCATCGCCTCAGAGGCGCCCCCTCTTTTCGACTTCGCGCACGGCGGAAGGCAAGCGGCCGGCGCCACCTCTTTTCAAGAAAAGAAGGGAAATGAACGCACCAGGCGCTGGCCATAGATAGCATCGCAACACTGCAATAGAACAGTGCAGGGCCAAGCCTAGGCGGTGTTGGAGCATCATCGGATTCGGCGTCGCGCTGGCGCGGGACGTCCAGCCACCAGTCCTCAGCCCGGACGGGTCAGGTAAATTTCTCTTGCATCGATTATCCGATACTAAGGGCCTGATGATGATGGACAAAGCCGGCCTCGCCTTCCTCATACTCATCTGCGTACTGGTCGCTCTCGCGCTCAGCATTCTCGCATTTGGGCCGGGACCAGAGGTGGCCCCAGCCGGAACCCCTGCAATTGCTCCAGGCAACTAGCGAAACGAAGAGGGCGGCCCACCGCGCTGCCAATTATGTGGGGCGCCGTCTGCTCGATCTGTCCTCAGACCGTACGCTGGAGCTAGATGACCCGAGAGGAAAGAGACGCTTCCTCCGTAGGCGTATTCAGGGCTTCGCGTTGGCTTGTTTGTCCCGGAATGCCGCTTCGCCGGCCTCCGACACTTCGACCCACTTCTGGTCGGGTGCGGCGTCTGCGACGTAGCTGTCGTTCCAGTTCCACCATTTGTATGTCGGCGTCTGCGGGTAGCCCTTGGGCGAGTCTTCCCAGACTTCCTGGCGGCCGAGCGGTGTGATGTCGAGGTAGTTCCACGTGCTCCCCATCTGCTCGTCGCCGCGGTTGTTGATGAAGTAGGTGCGATACACGCGCCCGCCGTCGCGGTAGAACACGTTGGTGCCATGCCACTCGGCGACACCGAAGTCGGCGTCGAAACCGTCGGTAATGGTGTACCAGGGCATCTGCCAGCCCATCCGAGCCTTCAGCCGCGCAATGTCCGCCTGCGGAGCACGCGAAACGAAAACCAGCGTGGTGTCACGGGCGTTCAGATGGGCAAGGTGAGCAACCTGGTCGGCTACCATGGAGCACCCTCTGCAGGCGTGGTCTGGCCAACCGAATACCCCCGGCTCGAAGAAGGCCCGATAGACGATCAACTGGTGCCGACCAGCGAAGAGTTCGAGTAGGCTGGCCTTGCCTGAAGGCCCCTCGAAGACATAACCGGCGTCCACTTCCATCCACGGCATTCGCCGACGCTCTGCCGCCAGGGCGTCACGGGCACGGGTCTGAGCCTTTTCCTTGACCAGCAGTTGCTGGCGGGCTTCTTCCCACGCCTGCGCCGAGACGACCGATGGTCTCTGCATGGCTCCGTGTTCGCTTTTGTCCGTTGTTGTCGTCATGGCAACCTCCTCGTTGGTGCGAGTTCGCTCATTGCTGAATAGGAGATAGTCTTGCACCGGAAATCAAACGACGGGAGTAACAAGTGTGGCGGCATTTCCGCTGACACGATGACCATTTCTGCTCTGCCCACGCCGGGCGGCAGCCTGCCGATGTTTTCTTTGCCACGGCTACGTGAGCAGGCGATGCACGCGTTTTTAGCTCAAGCAGTGAGCAACTAATCCACGAATTCGACGCTAACCCGCGGTTTGACCGTTGCGGCCAATTCCTCCACATCCCAGTTTGCAAGGCGGACGCAGCCGTGCGAACCGACTTTGTCAATGAGCGCAGGCTCGGGTGTTCCGTGAATATTATAAGTGCTGCAACAAATTTGTCTCTGTTTATGGGCGCAGAACGGATGCCCGCGCGCATTGCTCCAATCAGCCACCGGGGCGGGAAGACCACGATTGGAAGACTTGTCAATGCATTGGTCAGCACGCCGGCGGACGGCCGTGGTGAAGGTGTGCACGTGAAGGTTCTGCATATGGTACCATTGCGATCTCGGCGCCCTATCTGAAATATGAAATACCCGGCTCGAAGGCGCTCACTGCGGCTGTTGGAACAAAGAGCATCAGTTTCGGCGTGAACCGGAGGTGTCGCAGAAATCAGCTTGGCGTCGTCAAAATGGGATTTGTGCATCGGAGGTGGAAATGGCGAAAACGAAATACGAGGTTGTCCCTCACGACGGCGGCTGGGCATACAAGTCGGGCGGTGTCTTCTCGGAAGCTTTTCCCTCTCATGACGAGGCTCTTGAGGCGGCCCGCATTGCCGCCCAGGAACACCAAAGCGCGGGGAAAGACGAGGAAATCGAGTATCAGGACGGAAGCGGGAATTGGCGTCAGGAACACGCCGATGGCGAAGACCGACCCGATACCGAAGTGGTCGATCGCAGCAACGAACCGAAAGGGCACGAAACCCCATAGATCGTGGACGCAGCTGCAGCCAGAATATTGCCGGCAGTTTGAGCGGCATCGGCCCGATGCGGATAGCCGGCTAAGAAATTCGCGCCTGTGCGCCGTCAAAGTGCGATTCCAGCAGCTAATGACCGGCACCGGCGATCAGATACTGCTGTGCATCCGGCAGGTCGCACGAATAATCTTGGCCAGACTCTGCAGGCATGCAACCGTCTTCCGGTCCCCAGACGATTACTGCATAATTCCTTAAATCGGAATCGATTTAAGGAGAAAATTATGCAGCAAGTTTAGGGTGTTACAGCGTCCTTAGCGCGTCATATTTGACGCACGGCGCTGTAAAGTTGCAGACTGATGCTGCCTGACATAAGCTTGATAGCGAGAGCAGTTGTTCCCTCGACTTGCGAGGCGGACGGCCAAGGACGACAAAATTAAACGGCTTGGAAATGTGAATTATCTGGGCGGGCCAAACCTACCTCTCACACAGCCGCCGCTCTCCCCAATATGGCTGGTAGGTACAATCGGAAGCTCGAAACGATCGATAGCTCCCGGCGCAAGCCCTGATATTGCAGGACGCCGCGGGCGTTCCTTGGCTTGTCATGAGCCCCGTATCTGGATCGATCTGGGGCGCAGGTTGCGCCATCGCCGCTTGCATGAAATCCCGCCAAATGCGAGCGGGAAGCGCGCCCCCGGTGACGCCCTTCATGGGCGTGTCGTCATCGTTACCGACCCAGACGCCGGCAACAAGATCTTCCGTAAAACCCACGAACCAGGCGTCACGATTGTTCTGGCTGGTGCCGGTCTTTCCGGCTGCAAATGCGCCCGGAGAAGCGTCTCGCCCGGTACCACGCTCGACCACGAGCTGCAGGAGGCTCACCAGATCCTGCTGGTAAGAGGAGAGATCGGCCGAAGCGGGTACCAGCGGACCGACGCGGAACGCCTTGGCTTGGGTCGACGCCTGAAAGTCGATCACGCCCCAGGGTTCGACGGGGGATCTGCCAAGGCGGATCGAAGCATAGGCACCCGTCAGGTCAAGCAGACTGACTTCGGATGATCCGAGCGCCAATGCCGGCACCGGATTCAGTGGGCTGTCGATACCAAGCTCCCTTGCGGCGGCGACGACGTTCTCGATGCCCACTTCCTGCGCAAGCGCTACGGTTGCGCCATTGAGAGATCGGGCAAAGGCTTCCGCAATTGTCACCCAACCGCGATAGCGGCCTGTCGAGTTTTGCGGCGACCAACCGTCGACTTCAATCGGGCCGTCGAAGACCCGATCACGCAGGGTAAGTCCGCTCTTCAATGCTGCATAAAAGACGAATAGCTTGAATGTTGAGCCCGGCTGTCTCTTGGCGGCGACGGCGCGATTAAACTGGCTGGTCTTATAGTCGCGTCCACCCACCATGGCGACGACTGCTCCATCGGGTGTCATCGCCACCAGCGCTGCCTGCGACGCACCCAGCGCTTTGCCATCCTTATCAAGATTGCGAGCGACCACATCTTCGGCAAGCTGCTGAAGGCGTGGTACCAGCGTCGTGCGCACTGTTGTCGAACCTGGAGAGGCTCCCGCAATTTCGCCGGCCTGGGACAAGATCCAGTCTGCAAACCAACTGCCCGAGCGCGACGTCGGGGTGGTCGGGCGCAACTCGGCAAACTCCGCCTTGGCTGCGGACGCAGCCTTCGCTTCGAGCTTGCCGTTTGCCACCATCGCGTCGAGGACCGTTGTCGTCCTTTCACGTGCGGCCTCAAAATTGTCGATCGGATTCAATTGGCTCGGCGCCTTCAGCAGTCCGGCCAGCATCGCGGCCTCCTGAACGTTGAGTGCGGCGATGTCCTTGTTGAAGTAGATACGGGCCGCCGCGGGCATTCCTGTCGCGCCGGATCCAAGGTAAACGGAGTTCAAGTATCGCGTGAGGATTTCGCGTTTGCCGAGCTTCCACTCGAGCCAGAATGCGATGACCAGTTCCTGCAGCTTGCGCTTCAGCGTGCGATCGCTTTCAAGATACTGCACTTTGATCAGTTGCTGGGTAATGGTGCTGCCACCTTGAACGACCGAGCCAGCCTGGAAGTTTCTCAGCACCGCCCGCATGATCCCTTTCAAATCGACGCCGTAATGGACCATGAACCGCCGATCCTCTATCGAAAGAACGGCATCGACCAAATGTCCGGGAAACTCCTCGTATCGGGCATAGGGCCCCTGGAAAGGGCCCTGTCTTACGATTGGCTCGCCGTCCGCCGCTTCAAGGACCACAACAGGTTTTAGGGAGCCCTCGGCGATTTCTTCCCACGGGACATCCTTCAGCGCCCAGATCAGCATTCCGGTCACGAAGATCGCAAAGGTCAACACCACCGTCAAAATCCCGGCTTTCCATGACCGTGGTGCGGGTCGCAAGGGAGGAAGCCATGCGGGCCTGGAAATGACGCTAATTGCACCGGATATGAATTTGCGAAGCGAGCCTGTGGTTGATGCCGTCTTCAGCATAAAATCGTGCGGGATCCAAGCGCGCGAAGCGCTGGCGGCCGGTTTGAGCATTTTTACCAGCGCGGATGAACCCGCCAAGCAATGCTGCCCGACCATGCCGAGATCGCGGCGAAAAGCGGATGCAAGATGGCGAAGCGCACGCTTGCTTTCTGTGAAGACTGGTGGGTGCGGCTCGGGCATTTGCGGATCGCCTTGCCGTGACGATGCGATCACTTCCCCGCTTTCGTTGGGGCTTACAAGCGGTTCGTCCACTGCCTGAAGGTTTTCTGGTTCGGCCCCCATTGTCGAAGAGTCGGCACTTTTACCGTCGGTCTGATTTGGGCTGTCTGCAGAGTGGGTCATTTCCTGCCGGCGCTATTGTTCCGTCTAAGAAATTAGTGCGGGAAAGGGCAGAAGAAAGGCGGTGACGGCAACCGGTAGCGATCGCGACGGAACGCGGTAAACGGCAACGGGTTGTCGCCCCTTCCGCGCCATTGTGATTGGCGAACGAAAAAGGCACGCGGCAACCGCCGTCGATACGGCGGAACCTTAGTCCGCCTTCCTCGTTCAGTTTTCAATAGGTTCAACTGAACTCCACTGAGGAGGCGAACATGCAAAAGTCCATTCACAACTTTCTGGCGGCAAGCCTGGTCGCGGTCGGCGCCCTCTCAGCCGCTTTATCCACGTCATCGGCGCAGTCCCTGGACCTCTACATCGGGCCCGACGGACGCCCAGGCCTGGAGCTCCGCGATAGAGATCGAGACCGTCGATATTACGACGACGAGTACGAGCGGCTTGGCTGTAGCGAGCGCCAAGCCCTTCGTCGTGCATTGAGACTCGGAGTTCGTGACCCGGAAATCCAGGCCGTTACGCGCAGGCAGATCATCATCGACGGCGAACGGCGCGGGCGGTTCGTTACGGTGGCATTTGCCAATCGGCCAGGCTGTCCTCGCATCGGATAAGCGCGCTTCGTGGACAAACCTTGAGAGTTGCGGCGGTCTCTGGCGCCGCACGTCCAGCCTGCTCCCTCTGACAGTCGAATTTCCGCCGGGCATGGGCACCTCAAATCGCCGAAAAGTTGTCGAGGCGAAGGGGTCGGATGTGTCGATCGCCACCCACACCTATCGTCAAGTTACCCGCGCGCGATGCCGCCAAATCGAGATTTCATCTCGTTAGCCGATTGATATTGCTGTCCGTCCTCTAGTTATTCAGCAGATAACGCCTTGGAGGAACGGCATGAAACGCTACGCGCTCTTGTTGAACCTGGTCGCATTTCCAGCTTTCGCCCAATCCGGGGATCTGGAGGCGGTATGTGCGACGGTCGCAAAAAACTTCCTTCTGACTGACGTTTTGCAGCTTGGAATCGTTCAGTCCTTTCCGGAACTGAAACCGCCCGGTGTTCGGCTGACCTATTCGACGCGCGCCGGAGTGGCAAAATCGGAAATGTCGGACACGTTTGCGTGTGAATTCCGTGACGCGAAGCCGCCTTTTACACTGGTTCGGTTCTGCCAATCGAACACTTGCTATTCGCCCCAGGAGGAGGACGCGGCGCGAAAAAGGAGGTTCGACGAAATGCGCATCCTTTTGGAGCGATCACAAAAATAGTCCGGGAACCAGGACGACCGCAAGAATGAGAGACCGCGCCTGCGGAGCAGTGCGCGGTCTCTTTGATAATTGCTACGCTAACGCCTGCTGCACCAGGCCGTCAGGCTGCGGCGCGAAGGCCAAGCCGGGCGGCCAGGGCTCTTGCACGCTCCAGGCAAGCTGGTTGTTGGTCGGCAAAGCGCTCGGCGTTGATCTCCATGATCAGCGTCGTATCCGGAAGGAAGGTAAGCTCGGAGAAAATGTCTTCCCATGGAATGTCGCCCCAGCCGATAGGCAGGTGCAGATCGCCGATTCCCAACGCGGTCGCCTCGGCCGGGTGATAAAAATGCTTCATCGAATAGGGCAGTCCGAAACTGTCGTGCACATGCAGATGACCAGTCACCGGGGCCATCGCGCGCAATTGTTCGCGGAAATCCAGCCCCCGGTAAGTGGCCTCGATATAGGCGTGCGAGAAGTCGATGAGCGCCACGACATTGTCCGAACCGATCGAGCGCACGGTTTCTGCAACCTGGCTGGGTGTTTGCCGATACTGACCGCTTTCGGTCGTGAAGATGTTCTCAAGGGCGATGCGCACGCCGTATTGTCCTGCGATGTCCGCCATCTCCGCCAGCGCATCGCGTTCCATCCGGTCGAGATCGGCGGCGTTCTCTCCGTCGGCGAGCCGAGCCGCACCGGAATGGTGCACGAGGATACCTGCCTCGAGGCGATTGCAAAGCTCGAGCATCGCCCGCACGACCTTCTTCTGCAGCCCGAGATGTTCACGATCCATGAAATTGGAGACGATCTGGCCGTGCAGGGAGAGCTTCTTGAACGGGTAGTGCCGGGTTATGTCGGCGACGCGCTGCAGCCGGTCCTCGATAAGCCGACCTCCGCTTATGATTTCCTCGCCATAGATCCCGATCTCGCAGGCATCGGCGCCCGTATCGGCGATTTCACGCAAGGAAACGTCAAGGCTCGACAGGTCTCCCTTGCCGGTCCGATTGCAAAAGCCCACGGCGGATATGATTTCGTTCATTGCCATCTTTCCTTCGATGTTGTGATCAGACTGCTTCGAGCATCTGCCGCTTGGTCGCACCGCGGCCACTGCGTGGCTCGAATTCAAGCTCGATACGTCGACCGGTCTCCCGGTCGAAGACATGCAAGTGCGCCAGTGGCAGTTCCAACGCGATCCGATCGCCGGGCCTTACGTGCGTTTCTTCATCGATACAGGCTGCAAACGGCTGGCCACCCAATTCCGAATGGATGACACGGCCAGATCCGAGCTCCTCGACGAAGTCCACCTTCATCGCGATGCCTCTTGCTTCAGACGCAACGACACACTGTTCCGGACGAATGCCCACGGTCACGTGTCTTTCACCGAGACGCGCGGCAAGAGCCTTTTCGATCGGCATCTTCGTACCGCCGAACGCCAGGCAACCGTCGTTAACACTGATGTGAGCGTCAAACAGGTTCATCGCCGGTGAACCGATGAAGGAGGCGACGAAGATGCTTGCCGGACGATGGTAGATGTCGAGCGGCTGGCCCACCTGTTCGACGACGCCCTTGTTCATGACGACCAGCTTGTCGGCCAGCGTCATCGCTTCCACCTGATCGTGGGTGACAAAAACGGACGTCGCCGACAGGCGCTGATGGAGCTTGCGGATCTCGGCGCGCATGGTGACGCGCAGCTTGGCATCCAGGTTCGACAGCGGTTCGTCGAAAAGGAATACGTTCGGTTCGCGGATGATCGCGCGCGCCATGGCGACCCTTTGCCGCTGGCCACCGGAGAGGGCCGCGGGCTTGCGATCGAGATAGTCCGCGAGCCCGACGATCTTGGCTGTCTCCTCGATCCGGCGGAGGCGCTCTGCCTTTGGCACACCAGCCACCTTCAGGGCATATCCGATGTTGCCCGCGACAGTCATGTGCGGATAGAGCGCGTAATTCTGGAACACCATGGCGCAACCGCGCTCGCGCGGCTCGAGCCTGTTCACGACCCGGCCGTTGATGGCGATCTCACCCGCGGTGATTTCCTCCAGCCCCGCGATCATCCTCAAGAGCGTGGATTTTCCGCAGCCGGACGGACCGAGGATCACGACGAACTCTCCCGACGCAAAAGCAAGGTCGATGCCATGCAAGGTGGGGGTCTTGCCATAGGATTTACGCACGGCGCGAATTGCGATGTCAGCCATGAGCGTGGACCTTTTTGTTTATGCTGATTTGGGGAAGCGGGTTCATTTTTCCGTAGCCACGAGGCCGCGAACGAACCACCGCTGCAGGACGGCAACGACGATCAATGGCGGCAGCATGATGATCAGGGAACCGGCAAGCGTCACGTTCCAGTCCGGAGTGCCGTTGTCGGACGGCAGAAGTGCGACCAGCGACATCATCGTGGTCTTGTATTGAGGGTCCGTCACCATCAGGAGAGGCCAGAGATACTGGTTCCAGCCGTAGACGAACATGATCGTGGTCAGCGCCAGCATGTTGGTGCGTGAGAGCGGCAAGAGCATATCGATGAAAAAGCGGATCGGGCCTGATCCGTCCATCCGCGCCGCTTCCGCCAGTTCATCGGGCAGGGTCAGGTAGAATTGGCGATAGAGGAACGTTCCGGTCGCCGTGGCGATCAGCGGCAGCGTGAGGCCGGCGTAGGAGTTGAGAAGGTTCCAGTCGACGGAAACCTCGAAGCCGGTCACGGCGGAGATGAGGAGCCGAACAGGCTGGAAGAGATCGGCGGCAACCGCGTAGGTGGGCACGACACGCACCTCGAGCGGCAACATCAGGGTGATGAACACCATCCAGAAAAAGAAGCCCTTGAGCGGAGTTCGGAAGAATACGATGGCAAAGGCCGTCAGCGCTGACAGCGCGACTTTGCCGACGGTCACCAGACTGGCCATGACGAAGCTGTTCAGCATCGCCGTACCGAGGCTCGCCCGCGTCCAGGCGGCGCTCATGTTTTCAAGCAGGCGGTCCTGGGGCAGGAAGCTGAAGGGTATGGCGTTGACCTGCTGAAATGTCTGGCTGGCACCCGACACGATGACTGCGAAGGGACCTATGAGCAGGAGGAAGCCGAAGACCATCACGCCATAGGTGAGGGCGTTTGCGAAAGGAGTCCGCTGAATCATGTAAGCCTCACTTGTAATGGACCTGGCGCTCGATGAAGCGGAACTGGATGAACGTGAAGATCATGATGAGGCCGATGAGCACGAGGCTCTGGGCCGACGCGCCGGAGTAATTCAATCCGCGGAACGCCTCCTCGACGATGCGGTAGACCATCACATCCGTGCCGTGGTTCGGGCCGCCATCGGTCGCGCGTGCGACGATGCCATAAGTGTCCGCGCCAACGAAACCTTCCGTCATCATGATCACAAGCAGGAAGAAGAGTGTTGGCGCCAGCATCGGTATCTGGATGTCGACCGCGCGGCGTATCGGGCCGCAGCCGTCCATCGCGGCCGCCTCGATGAGCGATCGCGGAACAGATTGCAGGCCCGCGAGAAGGAAGATGAAGGTGTACCCCGCCCATTTCCACGCGAAGACGACAATCACAAGGATAAGGGCGTGACTGCCGTACTTGGCCGGGTTCCAGAAGTCCGGAAAAGCGGCGTTGACCGATGCCATCAACCCGCGCTCGGGCGACAGGATGAAACGAAAGGCCATGCCAGCGGCGGGCCCGGCAATCGCGTAAGGCAGGATATAGAGGAACCGGAATGGCGCGGAACCCGGTAGCTGCCGGTCGACCGCAAGAGCAAGGACAAGGCCGATGAAAATGGTGGCAAGGGTTCCGCACAGGGCAAATGCCAGGCTCACTCCCACGGAATTCCAGTAGAGCGGGTCGGCAAACACTTCCTGGAAGTTGGCAAGGCCGACGAATTCCGCGGCTCCCCCGAAGGGCGGCTCGAGCGTGAATGCCCACCGCAGCACGGCGACTGCCGGCCAATAGAAAAAGAGCAGGATCAGGATGATCTGCGGCAGGGCGAATAGGCTGGGCAACCACCAGCTCCGAAAGGCCGCACGCTTGTCCATGTGTACAAATTCCGATGCGTAAGAACAGAAAATGGGAGCCCGCCACTACTGCGGCAGGCTCCGGACGGATCGGGTTTTAGTTCAGCGTCTGTCCGGCGTAGGTCTTCTCGAAGCGACGCAGAACGGCGTTGCCGCGCTCGACCGTCTTGTCGAGTTCAACCTGTACGTCCGCGTTCTGCATGAAGATTGCCTCGAGGGCCGTCGCGAATTCCTTGCGGATCTGCGTGAACCCGCCCAGGCGAATGCCGCGGGTGTTTTCCGACGTTGGGGTGAAGGAAAGGCTCTGAATGGCGAACTCACGCCCCTTATAGGGCGCCTTGTCGTAGAACCCGTTGGACTTCATGGCGTCGAAACCGGTTTTTGTCACCGGAATGTAGCCCGTTACCGTCGACCACCATTCGGCCATTTCCGGTGTCGCGATGTAGTTGAGGAACGCGGCTGCACCCTTGTACTCCGCTTCCGGACGGCCAGCCAGCACCCAAAGGGAGGCGCCACCGACCAGCGAATTCTGACGCTCCGTGCCCTTCCATACGGGCAGCATGGCAACATCCCACTTCACACCCTCGGGAAGAGACTTGCCGATGGTGCCATGGTCGGCGATCGAGGTCTGTATCATCTGGCAGGTCTGGGATGTGAAGGCAGGTACGATATCCATGCCGAGCTGCTTGGTCTTGACGACGAAGAGCTTTTCATCGGCCATTTTCTTGAAGAACTTCACGTGATCGACGAACTTGGTCTTGTTGACGACGAGTTCGGCATCCAGCCCCTCATAACCATTCGCCTTGGTGGCGATCGGCTGGTTGTGGATGGCCGAGAACTGCTCCATGAGCGCCCAGGTATCGAAGTTGAAGGCGAGCGGGCACTCGAACCCGGCAGCCTTCAGCTTGCGGGCCGCTTCGTCGACCTGTTCCCAGGTATCCGGTTTGAAGTCCACGCCAGCCTTCTGGAAGGCGTCGGCATTGTAATAAAACATTGCGGTCGAGGAATTGAAGGGGAAGGAGTTCAATTCGCCGCCGGCGGTTGCATAGTAGTTGGCGATGCCGCCGAAATAGTTGTTCCAGTCGATCGTGTAGCCATTGTCGGCCATCAGCGTCTTGGCGGGCACGAATGCGCCGGACAGCATCATGTCCAGAGTGCCGGCATCATAGATCTGCGTGATCGCCGGCTGTTTCTTGGCACGGTAGGCGGCAATCGTGTTTTGCAGGGTCGTGTCGTAGCCATTTTGGGAGGTGCAGACGATTTCGAACTCGGCCTGGCTGTCGTTGAATTTCTTGCAGGCATCCTGGACCCGTTCTCCAAGATCGCCAGAAAGGCCGTACCAGAATTCGAATTTCGTCTTTTCGGCCGCAGCCGGCGAGGCACCGAGCGTGGTGGCCGCCAGAAGGCCTGCGATAAAGGACTGAGTAACGGAGATTCTCATTGCCAATGCTCCTTGCAGATAGGATGGGCCAACCAATCGGTGACACGAATGAAGCCGGGCCTCTGCTAGCATCCGACTGTGACAATCCGTGCCAATCTCCATGATGAAACGATGAAACTTGATCCGCGCGATCTCCGCCTGGCTGATCTTCTTCTCATGCATCCGCCCAATGACGCGGCGTTCATCCATACTCAGCTGCACAAAAGAGCGGGCCACATCCATCCTCCTGAAACCTGGGCCAATTTGTCTCTGTTGCATTTGAAAATGGAATCCGCCCCCTGGGACATGCTGTCACAGCTGATTAGAGATGCGGCGCCGCCAGCCAGTTAGAAATGCGACACTCGACACCTCTGCTGGCGCTGACGGTCAGCCCCCGATCCGCCCGGCTGGTCCGGGTTGCAAGGGAGG